>CANIAS010000026.1 GCA_947465495.1 Candidatus Pollutiaquabacter sp.
ATAGATGCTTCATCCTGCACGCGGCATGGCTGGATCAGGCTTGCGCCCATTGTCCAATATTCCTCACTGCTGCCTCCCGTAGGAGTCTGGTCCGTGTCTCAGTACCAGTGTGGGGGATCATCCTCTCAGCCCCCCTACCGATCGTCGCCTTGGTGGGCCGTTACCCCGCCAACTAGCTAATCGGACGCATGCTCATCTCCAACCCCCGTAGGTTTGATCACAAGACGATGCCGTCTCGTGATTTTATGCGGTATTAATTCCCTTTTCAGGGAGCTATGCCCCAGTTGGAGGTAGATTGCATACGTGTTACGCACCCGTGCGCCGGTCGCCAGCAATGTATTGCTACACCCTGCTGCCCCTCGACTTGCATGTATTAGGCCTGCCGCTAGCGTTAATCCTGAGCCAGGATCAAACTCTCCATTGTAAAGTTGATTGTACTCTTTGGATTCACCTTCTAAAGAAATCTCAAAGGATTGAGAAAAATTTAGGCCTGTTATTTCCTTCCATTACTTCAAAGAACGTCACGCTTATAATGATTCTCTGCCGTTGCAGATTTTCGCGTTTTCTAATTGGGGTTGCAAAAGTACTAACTGTATTGTACCCTGCAAGGATAATCTATAATTTTTTTTCGAAATCTAATTAAGTGTTTGATAATGAGTGCTAAAAATTTAGATTTTTAGACTTTTTAGTGAAAAATGCTTGATTTTGATTCCATTTCAAGCTTTTCGCCAACACCACGATTTCAACAAAGAACGTTTCCGATTAGGGACGACAAAAGTAATACAAAAACCTGTATCCACAAGTAGCTGATGAAATATTTTTTAAAGAAATCGACGTTTTAAACTCCCTTAAACTTACTCTTTTATTCAATATCCTCGGAAACCCACTACCAGTAAGCCTTTTAAAGGTTTTAGTTGATTGAAATAGCTGTAATTTTCCCGTTTGAATCCTTCATATTATTATAAAAATCATATGCCAACCCCAATTCCTACACGAAAAATCGGATTATTTGCATAAGGGGTATATCGTGTTTCAGTCAAATTGTACAATACCATAATACTCATCGACGCCCTGCCTCCGACACGCTGCGCATACCCACCTCCAACAAAGAAACTACCCACATTAACACGCTGCGCCTCCCACGGTTGAGCATCCCAACGATCCAAATTCAGCAATTCATACTCGGAATAAGCAAACAACCCATGAATCGCATCAAACCTTCCAAATACACTGCCCCCATAATTATTCGTTTCGTAAACTGTACCGTAGTATCTCGATTGATAATACTGATATTTTAATCCAACACCTGCAGATAACTTCGAGGTAATCCGATAACCTACCATCGGACTCAACTCAATGCTGGTTTGCGTTCCGAATTGCAGTCCTAAATTTCCTCCATAATACAAACGTTGCGCGAACGTTTGCCCCGCCAACGGCGACTCCTCCACATATTGCGCATTAGTATCAGTGACAACTACAATTGTCAACGAGAGTATTAACCACCATTTTTTCATGAACTGAATTTTATAGTGGCTAATGTATGGAATTCAACCTCGACCTCAAATCGAAATCACGTTACTTCCAAAAGCATCTTTGACGTACTTTTGCCCCACCAAACAACCTGTTTGCTATGAAAAAAAAGATTGTTATTACTGGCGCATCTTCCGGTATAGGATTTGCTCTTTCCAAACTCCTAGTTGAACAAGGTCATACTGTATTTGCCATCTCCAGAAATGAATCTCGTTTGAGTTCGCTTGCATCCTCCCTGTCTTCTGCTTCATTGCACCTACTGGTAGGCGATATTTCCAAACAACAATCGTTACAATCTATCCATACATCCCTCGCTGGTCACACAGATCACATTGACGCACTCATCAATAACGCAGGCACTCTCATCCATAAACCTTTTAGTGAATTAACATTTCAAAATTGGCTCGACATTTACTCTACCAATGTATTTGGTGCCGCCATGCTGACTAGCGCACTACTCCCACTATTAAAACGACCAGACGCCAAAGAAAAGTCGCACGTGGTAAACATCGCTAGTATGGGAGGAGTTCAAGGCAGCACGAAATTCGCCGGATTGTCTGCTTATAGTTCGAGTAAAGGTGCCCTATGTAATTTTACAGAATGTCTTGCCGAAGAACTGAAAAATGATGGTGTAGCTGTAAATGCATTGGCCATCGGATCCGTGGCTACTGAAATGTTTTCCGCGGCTTTCCCAGGATTTAAAGCCGCAACGACACCGGAAAAAATGGCTGAATTCATTGCTGAATTCACCTTAACAGGTCAGAATTTTTTCAATGGAAAAATACTACCCGTTTCCAATAGCACTCCGTAATCATCGATCTCGTTATTGATAGGGGTCAAATACTTTTGCTCCGAAAACAACCGGATCTGCTCCTTTCACCTGCTGATTCAACTCTGCCTGCATGGGCAGATAATACAATTGCTTACCGCGAGCGAAATAATGAATCAACTCCATCTCGTTGACATGCGAAACAAATAAAACTTTACCACGAACGGTATCTTTGTTGATACTAATCACTTGATTATACCATTGCCCACATATCAATACTGATGGAAGCTTGATGTCGGTTGTATGTGCGATGATTTTATGCGCATAACTCATTCCATTTTCCCTGCGCGACTTATAGGAAATAACAGGCCCCTTTAACACATCCAATATCAATCGTTCACCTCCCGCTTTAAGTCCGAAAGAAATGTTGGAAGGAGTTTCTGCATCCGGACGATCCATGGGAGAAACAGAAAACAAAAACGAAGAAGTTATAAATAAGCCGCATACAATAATGAAAGCAGGTCGGACCAAATATTTACCCAATACAAGTATTACGAATGGAATAATCGGCAATAGGTACCCAGATTCCATCGGCAACTTTAAAAATGCAATCACATACAGATCAATAGCCACCAACCATGCAACTACTTCTCTGACACTTACCGCCCGAGGAAACAGGTAGGTTTGATTCCACCAGATTTCAGGAATAAACATAAACAAAACCCCAAGCATTACTGCCACTAAGCCTAATACTCCCCATACTTCTACGAAGAATTTATAAAAAACACGCATAATCGATGGGTAAGGAACATCGTAGTACGTCAGGAAGTCAAATCCATATCGATGATAGACTGGATAATACCAAATCATACCGATTACTATTGCAGGCAACGCTACCTTTAGTATCCGCCATAAATTATCCTGCAAGTCATCTTTATCCAAGACCAAAATAACAAAAGGAATCAACAAGGCTCCGGATGTAATTCGAGTACCTATGGCCATACCAAGGGCCACTCCGACCATCCAATACCAGCGCCTTGCCATAAAATAAAAGGCCATTAATTCGAAAGCCAAAGCAATGCTGTAATCAATTACCGTTGTACTGTGGATGAAAACTACCGGAATGCAAGCCAATGCAAAACCGGCCAAAAAAGGCAAACGAAATCGCAATTCGCGCAGCCCCATCACGAAAAACAAAATACCAATTGACGAGAACGTCGCTGTCAAAAGGTTCAACACCCAAAAGCTATCGGAGACAAATTGACTACACAAGAATTCATGCACAGGATAACCCGGAAAACGGGATGCTTCGTAAACCCCTGTAACGTTCCAATGCAAGGATGACAATGCTACTGCCCAAGAGTCGCCATCCAATCCATATCCGTCTGCTAAAAAAGGCAGACGCAACAGCAACACTGCGCAAAAAAACAAGATGTATTTAATTCCCTCTTTCAACGTTCCTATTGTGGCGTCTAAAAGTAGGATTTTCACTCATTATGCAAACAAACAAAAAATATATTTTGACGAATGTGCCTTTAAGAAGGGTGTATCTTTTACTTCTTTCCCTCTAACCAACTTTTAAGAGCTACTGGCCAAAGTCAATTCCTCGCATATAATATTCAATCCTGGCTGCTTTCCTTGTTATGTAGACAGTAGGATGCGACGGCGACCAACGTCTCGGATTGGGAAGTACTGCTGCTATCAAGGCCGCTTGCCTGGATGACAATTTCTTCGATGGTTTTTTGAAAAAAGTTTGTGCAGCCGCTTCTGCACCGTAAACACCATCTCCCATTTCAATGACATTCAAATAAACTTCCATGATGCGCTCCTTGCTCCAAAAAACCTCAATTAAAAAAGTAAAATAAACTTCAAACCCTTTTCGAATCCAAGATCGTGAAGGCCATAGAAATACATTCTTTGCGGTCTGCTGGCTAATGGTACTTGCACCTTTCATTTTTCCTCCTTGATGCCTCTCATTGTACGAACGAGCCTTCCGTATCGCCTCGAAGTCGAATCCACTATGTTCTTCGAATTTCTGGTCTTCCGATGCAATAACAGCATCAGGCATCCGGCTGCCAATTTTGTCAAGCGGTGTCCACTCTTTGTACAATTTAAAGTTCTCGCCAGACAACCCTTGTTCAAACAACCGGATTATCATCAGTGGTGTTAGCGGAACCGGAACAAAGCGAAATAGTAAAACGCTCCCAATGCTTAATCCAAAAAACCAAAATAGTATCCGAATAAATATCCGCTTCAACTTTTGCAACACATCCTTTTTCATCTACCCAATTATTTTTCAGAAATAAATTAATGAGCAATAAACGTCTTTATGGTTGCCGTCTCGCCTGGACCTAGATCAAACCAAAAAATTAGTTCATCACCAACCATCCGTTTTTGCACACGCTTACCAGGAATAGAAACGTCCCCATCTTTTACAATAAATGTAACACCCTTTATTTCCTGCACTCCAGGATTATAAAGCGCTACAAAGCCATTAGCGTCAAGCATGTAACGAACCGACTGCTTGGAAGTTGAGTATTCCACATAATCATGAATGGTGGTTACCCACAATCGCCCTGAATCACGCTGCCTTTCTAAACGCATTAATGCACTTTCAAAATGAGCATCTACTTCCCAATGATCTTTTCGCCAATTATAAAAACCATTTACAGAATCAATGCGGGCTGGATAGCAATGCACAATATGAACATCCTTAGAAGCGACCAGAAAATCCAATCGCTCATTGCTAAGCAAATAATCCCACATTGTTGGATCTTTCGGCGCCAAGGTACACGTCGTACGAAAGTGATTCAAATCACCAGTTACTGCAAGATAATTCCAATGCACGTTTCTTGGAAATGAGGAACCAAATGCGGGATGAGGAGTAACCAGTTCAGAGTTAAAGGTAACGTCTTTGTAAAAGGATGAATCTTCGTAGAAACAGTTCCAGATATTTTTGATACCATATTGCTTAAATCGATCGGCGACATTAGCTAAAGACCCAACTACAAATCCATCGCAAACCAAATCCTCCCGATTACTACGTGGAGAATTGTCATAGCCATGATCAATCCAGGTTGACAACTTGAATAGACTGGACATATTTCTTAACGACTCCTCCAACAATCCGGGACTGCAAGAGTAATGATCCGGTGTATGTAGCGCAATTTCGCAACCACTTTCTTCCAGATCTTTCAAAAGCACCTCGAAATCTCGGGATCCTGATACGGATGTAATTTCGCCAGTGGCAAAGCCAGCGCGTTCATCGACTGTTACATGATCCGGATTAGCATAGAAAACGGATTTGGTTACTGGAATATGGTGGCCCGCAAATCCACCAATTGCATCCTTCGCTTTAACTACGGAATCATTGCCGAAATAAACTGCACGATTAGAGCGAATCGTGGTGTAATCAGCATGCTCCGTAAAAATAAATACAGCTTCTCTACCGTAGGAGGCGTCTAGGAACCTAGGCACAGGCAACTCATTTTCCCTACTCATCAATGAAAATTGACAAGTGATTGAATCTCCTTTACTAAGCAAACTAGAAGAACGATCAGTGCGTTGATTTTTACTTTCAGTGCCCATTGGCCAAAATAGCAACGGATGATCTGCTGGATCATCCACGTTAACACTGATAATATTAGCGCTAGCATCGAATTGTATGGACGATACAGACGACGGATGATACAACATCCATTGCCGGCTACTTGTCCTCCAACTAACACCGCCCGACCCAAGCCAATATTCTCCTGCTAAATCTTGATCCCAAAGTACTCCTTGGTTTGAATAGATTTCCTGAACAGACAAATATGACCTAAAAAATAACCGGTGAGTTTGAACATTTGTCTTGCCGCCTGCTATAAATCGATAACGAAAATCCAGCGAGCGACCATCATTGGGAACAATCACAAGGAGCTGATTATTCCCCGCAGATCGAAAGGTAAACCGATACACATGCCCATCTTCCGACATTGAATCTCCTACAAAAAGCAGGAATCCATTCCATGGATAATGCTTCAACTTTTTATCATCCCCCGAATGATTGGCGCATAACATGAAATCGCCAAATAGTTTCTCTTCTCCTGAAAGTATCTGCACTGCACCGTTCACTTTGTCATATTGCAACGAAAATCGAGGGCCTTTATACAGGTCGCGGAATTGCCCTAAAGCAACTTTTTCCGATTTAGGCATCGAAGGCATGAAGCTTGGCTCCACCTCCTGCAAAAATTCAACCTCAACATCATCGATATCTACCGCTGACTGGCCATTATCATTCCACACAAATACTTTAAAAGAACAATCCGTTGCCGTGTATTCTGCCGGAATGACCTGTTTAACAGTACTAACCTTATACCATGTACCAACAATTCTCTTGGGATCAACGATGCCTACACCTTCCCAGAAAACTTGTTTACCACGTTGTTCAATAACAAAAACCAACTTAGCGCTGCTATTGTCGCCGGCTGAACGAATTCGCAGGGAAACCAAGGCCTGGCATGTTTGATGACCATTAGCGCCGGGAACTTGTGATTGCCATCCAATTCCATAAGGCCTCAATGAATCCGTACGAGAAAAATGATTTCCATTTTGCTCTACGATCGTCGAAAGATTGATCCAGCATGCCGCTGTATCCTTATGTTCCATATCCCAATAATAGCGTGTTGGAAGAACATAAGAATGCGCTTCCATGGCTATCAAGTCGGAAGACAGGAAGCAGGTAACTAGAAGATTACAAAATAAAATCCTAAGGCGCATCTGTTTAAAGCGATGAACCAAAAATAAGCAATAAAGGAAAACAAGCAGGATTATTCGGTGGTTACCGTGGTGGTATCTGAACCAGCTACAGCACGCTTGGAGTAGACTTCGGCCATCTTGGAATTACCCGTCAGTCGATAGGCCCTGGAAAGACTATCAGCCACGGCTGTTGATTCTGGATGCAGATCCAGGTTTAATCGAAGTAACTTAATAGCATCGTCAAACCGTCTACGTTTTGTCAACTCATTGGCTAGTGCTGTGATATGCTCTTCATCAGCAGGATATTTATTAATAGTAATCGTACCGGTAGCAGGCTGAATGATTTTTGAAATACGAACAAATTCCTGTCTAACTTTTGAGATTCGTTGCATGAAATTATCATAGGAAATCATGTCATCCAGAAAGTCCTTTTCGTATGTCCCTAATGTCTGCTGCTGATATTCATACGCCTCATAGGGTTTCATGGATTTCCTGAATTGATAATACTCATGCATTAGTTTATCACCCCGTACCAAGTAAACAGTATCACCGTCTAAATTGATTAGCTCCTGAAAGTTGAGAATTGACGCCAAGGCAATTTGCGAATAATTTTGCGACTCATTTTTAAAGCCACCACAGGTAGTCTGCCACACTTGCTGGATCAAGGCCACCCCACCGGCAGATGGATTCAACGCATCGATAACACAATGCACATTGCCTGCTCCCGCATGATAGGCATGTAATACAAGGAGACGGAACCACAAGTCCGTCTCTTGAAACGGAACACCGTGTGCATTCAGATAGTTACGGACATAAGGAACACACCCTGTATTGATTAGACGAGCTGCTGCACGAGCAGCCTTGTTGATATCCGATCGGTCGTCCTGGTATTTAGTGACTCTTAAACCATAGCGCCTGGCTACAGTTGGCATAAGCTGAAATGGCCCAGAGGCACCGACATATGATTTAGTCTTTAGCTTTCCCGGACTTTCAATTAAGAGGATAGTTTGTGCATACCAAGGATCGCAATCATTGTCTTCGAACACGTCGATAGCTTTACTGATGTATGACAGTGTTTTTTTAACTTCATAAAATTCTCCCTTTCCAGCAGTAACAAAAAGGTTTGTTCCCAATGCTAAATCATTTGCACTGCAGATACTATCCTTAAAGCAATTTTTCTGAGGCTCACTCTGCCCCATCCAAGCAGTTCGAGACACCTTTTGGATAGGCTTACGACAACTTGCGATGTTGATAATGCATGTATCACTGGTCAGATTGATTACTTCTTTCCAGAATTTAACTTGTGCAAGAGTATCCCAACCCTGGGTATAAAAGGATGAATCTTCCAAAAAATGATAGCTAACTGTATCATTCCAGGAAATTATTGTTTTACGGACGAGTTGGGTAGAATGAATCCCGAAGGCCACCCCTGATTCAAAGATCAGCGAAAAAGCAAGTACAAATCGAATGATCCCCATGTTAAGTCGTCCCATTTCAAGTTACTTACGACATTTAAAGGCCGGAGTTAAATGAAATACGATCAAAACTTACAGCGAAGTAATGTATCACAATCCGCGCTCCCGCTCTTTATGCTTTTTAACTTGACGAGAGAGAGTATCAATACACAAATCAGTGGCCTCTTCAAATGTTTTACACTGTTCACTAACGATAATATCGTTACCAGGAATATGTAATTTAATTTGAACCAACTTGTTTTTGGCTTCGTCTGATTTTTCAATTTTCAAAAAAACTTCACCCCCGATGATATGGTCATAAAAAAGAACCATTTTATCTACTTTTTCTTGAATGAACTCTAGCAGTTTACGATCTGCATCGAAATGGATGGATTGAACCGTGATCTTCATAATTTTTCTCCCTTAATTTTAGGCCCTTGGATGGGCGAGTTTATAGACTTCTTTTAGTTTCTCGATGGTATTGTGTGTATAGACTTGCGTCGCACTTAGATTGGCATGACCCAACAACTCCTTGACGCTATTAATGTCAGCACCGTTATTGAGCATATGAGTAGCAAAAGTGTGCCGTAGAATGTGAGGACTGCGTTTTTCAAGGGTGGTAACCTCGCCCAATCGTTGATGGACGATACGATATACGAATTTTGGATACAGCTGTTTCCCTTTATCTGTGACAAAAAACGCTGGAACATTACCGAATTTATCCGCCCGCAATTTGACATAGGCTTTGATCTCCTCTTTCAGTTTATTGGAAAACGGAATAATGCGCTCTTTATTTCTTTTCCCCAGCACTTTAACTTGGGCGGCATACACGTCGACGTCTACATCTTTAATACCGACTAGTTCCGAAAGACGCATTCCGGTAGCATATAACAGCTCCAACAACAATCGATCGCGGGATGATTCAAAACCTTCTCCGAAATCGACTTCACGAAAAAGCAGATCCATCTTGTTTTGATCCACAAATACCGGCAACCGTTTGGAGGTCTTAGGAGATTGTACTTTCAACATAGGATTCGTCGCAACCTCCTGCCGGCGCAACAAGAACTTGAAGTATGTCTTTAACGAGGTGATTTTACGATTGATGGAACGAGTCGAAATCTTCTGTTCCATCAGTTGGACCATCCAGGATCGGATTACACCATGCTGCACCTCTGCGGGATCAGTGATACCGTATTGCACCTCTGAATACTGGAAGAATTGCTCCAGGTCGTTCTGATATGCGAGAACGGTATTCGGTGAAAACCGTTTTTCAAATCGAATGTATTGAAGAAAAGTGGCAACAGACATAGCTAGAAAATAAAGAGAGGAGCGACCGCAGCCACTCCTCTCTTCGTTATTATTTTTAGTTAACAATCATCGGTAAGATGAATAGGTTAACGTAAAAGTAGTCTGTTATGTTGCCTAAGTAAAGGCTAAAATCACGCTACTTCTGTGCGCTGCATCATATCACGGTAGCGAGCACGCAGTACTAGTTGGCGACGCGTAACGGATTTTTTTTCAAAAGTCTGGCGACGACGCAATTCACGCATCACTCCGGTACGTTCGAATTTCTTTTTGAATTTCTTGAGCGCCTTATCGATGGGCTCGTTTTCTTTGATGGGTACGATGATCATGATACAATTTCCCTATTGGGTTGGCAAAAGTACAATTTCTTCCGGTTTTACCAAATATTACTTGAGAATTTCTCTCGAAATGACCAATTTCTGGATCTCAGAGGTGCCCTCACCGATGGTACACAGCTTGGAATCCCGGTAATACTTTTCAGCTGGAAAATCTTTGGTATACCCATAGCCGCCAAAAATTTGAACTCCTTCCGTGGCTACATGAACACATACTTCGGAGGCATAGTACTTGGCAAACGCGCTTTCTTTCGTGCATTTTTTGCCATTATTTTTCAAAAAAGCAGCTTGTTGTGTCAGTAATTCAGCTGCTTCAATATTAGTAGCCATATCGGCCAATTTGAATCCGATGGCCTGAAAATCGGAAATGGGCTTGCCAAACTGCTGACGCTCCTTGGAGTACTTCAATGCTGCTTCCAATGCACCTTTGGCAATACCGAGCGAAAGTGAGGCAATGGAAATCCGGCCTCCGTCTAGAATTTTCATGGACTGAATGAATCCGTCCCCAATGTTGCCCAACACCTGACTTTTGTGAATGCGACAGTCTTCAAAGATCATTTCAGCAGTCTCTGAAGCCCTCATTCCTAACTTATTCTCTTTCTTACCGGCTTTGAAACCAGGCGTATCCCGTTCCACAATAAATGCGGTTATCCCGTGTGAATCAAGCAGTTCTCCAGTTCGGGCCAAAACAACAGCTACTTCGCCACTTTTACCGTGAGTAATCCAGTTCTTACTACCATTTATCACCCAATAATCACCGTCCTGTTTTGCCACACATTGCATACGCATAGCATCACTTCCGGTATTTGCCTCGGTTAATCCCCATGCACCAATCCATTGACCAGTTGCCAGTTTGGGCAGATACTTTCGCTTTTGCTCCTCATTACCAAATTGAAGTATATGACCTGTACACAAGGAATTATGGGCAGCCAGGGAAAGACCAATAGATCCGCACACTTTAGAAACCTCAATAATGGCCGTCATGTATTCGAAATAACCTAGCCCCGCGCCACCGTACTCTTCAGGAACCAGAATCCCCATAAGGCCAAGCTCTCCCATTTTATGAAATAATTCTTTCGGAAAATGCTGGGACTCGTCCCAATCCATAAATGAAGGACGTATGTGCGTTTCAGCAAAACGCTTAACGGTTTCGGCAATCAACTGTTGATTTTCAGTACTCGTGAAATCCATGACACAAGAATTAATTAAGAATTAAGAATTAATAGGTAACTATTGAATAAATAGAGTCCGAATGTTTTTCTAACACCTTATTTCCCATTAGGAACTCCAGCCCAACTAGAAAGGCGAATCCAATAACAGACGCGTTCAGTTGCGAAACTAATTCCGCTGCAGCTGCTGCAGTTCCTCCGGTGGCCAATAAATCATCATGAATAAGCACATGCGCACCTGACGCCAATGCATCCTTGTGGATTTCCACAGTCGCAGTCCCATATTCCAAACTATATTCATAAGAAAGGGTCTCGGCAGGTAGTTTCCCCTTTTTCCGTACAGGCACAAACGGAACTCCAAATTTTTGAGCCAACAGCATACCGAATAGAAATCCTCGACTCTCCACGCCCACAATTGCATCTACCCGACGATCATTAAAGTGGCTATAAAATGCATCAGCTATATCATTGCACAATACAGGATCCATCAATACTGGCGTAATATCCTTAAAAAGAATACCCGGCTTCGGAAAATCTGGAATATCACGAATGACCGAACGGATGCGGTTTTCTATTGTCATAGCCGAATGTAACTTTGTAAATCTGAAAATACCGCCTTTCAGCGCACTTCCAAATAGTTTTCAAACTTACGGTAAATTTCGGGCGTGACCAAGGGAAGTGCACGTAGCTCTTCCATGCTATTAAAGCGGTGTTGTAGTCGATAAGCATCAATTTGCCGTGCCAGGCGGTAGCCAACGTATGGATGCGCCTTTAATGAATCAAAGGGAACTTCATTCACATTTAGTTTATGAATGGACACGACTGCTACCAATAATTGTGGTGCAACCAATTCCCAGGTTGTATCTGAAATTCCGTAGACTTCCCGCACTTGCTCTTTATCATAGAATCCACCCAAACGGCTTCGATATTTCACAATCCGAGCAGCTAACGATGGACCAATACCGCGAACTACTTCTAATTCTTGCGCCGTAGCTTGACCAGCATCAACCAACCACTTTTTTTGAATGGGCGAAGTGTTTTTCTTGGGTTGAAATGAATCCGGCAACATGATAAAGGGCCACCAACGCATTACCAGATCTTCCCGAATCACTTTCATCCGGCGTAAATCTGTCTTGACACGAAAGCATCCTCCTCGCTGACGATAATGGATTACTGTTTGAGCTTGTCGAGGACTAAGCCCCAGCTTTACCCATTGGTCGACAGAAATAGTATTCGGATTAAATGGAAATAATGAATCTTGTAGCCGCCCGGCAAATCGACTATTTCCATTGAACGGTTGCATCGAATCTACAACTTCCTCCGTAGCACGAAAAAGTGAATCCGTTTTTAATAGCATTGAATTCCATGCTGCAGGAGGAACCGGATCGTGCACGTAACGTAAATAATATAGCACAGAAATCTCTAGCGATAAAATGACCAAGAGAGCAAACAGTCCGCGTCGCTCGCGCAAGGAAAACGAAAAATGATCCTTCCATCTTGGCCTTAACCACTGCGAGCTTCGTTTACCGTTTTTCATGCAAGCGAAGTACGTTCAATCCATCACAAAGCTCCAACCATTAAAAGCTGCTTTTTGATGAGCTCCAATCCCTCCAAAAATGTTCGAGGCTTAAAACCAAGATCTTGTTCCGCTTTTGAAATAATAAAACCTGTCACCGGTGGACGTTTAGCCGGCTGGTTCAATTCTTCAGAGCTTATCGATCGAACAAGGGAACCGTCAAGATTAAAAAAAGAAGCTACTATATTGACAAGATCAAGAATACACATTGTCTCTCTTCCGGAAACGTGATAAATCCCGTGCGCCTTTCGAAGTCCAGCTTGAATACATGCATCAGCTAAATCTTCCGCCAAGGTAGGAGATCGAAATTGGTCGTTGATGGCATTAATCACTTTGCCTTGACGTAGCGAATTGAAGGTCCATAATACGACATTTGAACGACTATTATCATCAACTACGCCATAAATGATAATGGTTCTAAGAATCGACCACGAAGTGGCTCCATCCATTACAGCCTTCTCGCCTTGCCATTTCGTGAATGCATAATGACTCAACGGGTTTGGTGTATCTGTTTCAACATATGGCCCTGCAGAGCCGTCAAATACAAAATCGGTAGAAAGATGCACTAGGTGTGCACTGCAAGCATTGCAGGAAGCAACCAACTGTTTCACCGAAGTGACATTAAGTGCTTCTGCTTCATCGCGCCGTTGTTCGCATGCATCAACATTGGTCATCGCGGCCGTATTAATTACTACATCCGGGCGGTAAAGTTGCATCACCTGCTTAACATCTTCGGGATTGGTAATATCCAATGTTACATACTCATAACCATCTTGAGCACGCAGTCTATTAATTCCAATTCCCGTAGCAATACATCGGACATTACGCATCTCACGCAAAGCATAGATGATCTTCTGACCTAGGAGTCCGTTACTACCAGTAACCAATATCGTTTTCATCAGTGGATACTCGCCTTGAATTTCATCACCTGTTCTTGAGTCCCAAGAACGAACAGCTTAGCATCTGTCAACATCACGGTATCAGGGGCCGGATTGATAATATACTCCCCATTAGACTGTTTCATTCCGATAATGTTGGCCCCTGTTTTATTCCTAATCTCTAACTCTCGGATGGAGCGATTCTGCATGTTGGCGGGTAAGCTTTTACAATGAATCTCTTCCAAGCGGATATTAATACGACCTGTGATGTAGTCAATAAACTCCAATACGTCGGGTTTGGTAATCAGTGCCGCCATGTGCGTTCCTCCAATCTTATCTGGCATGATAACATTATCAGCACCTGCGCGTTTGAGTTTATGTTCGGAGGCATCATCGCTGGCACGACTGATGATTTTCAGACCTGGATTTCGATCTCTTGCCGTCAGCACGACAAAAACATTGGCTGCATCGCTTGGCAATGCCGCAATCAGTCCTTGAGCACGATCAATACCCGCTTCGATAAGCACTTCGTCGCGAGTCGCATCCCCTTCAACAAAAAGTATTCCTTCCTCCTCGCGCATCTGTGCAATGATGGCGGGATTCGATTCGATCGCCACGAATTGGATACCGCCGGAGTGAATCTGTTCGCACGCCTGTTTACCATTGCGGCCATAGCCACAAACAATGATGTGGTTGCTGAGTTTTTGGATTTCTTTGTTCACTTTATAATGTCTAAAAAAAAGTTGGAATTCACCTTCGATAATATAGCGCGTAATAACCGTCAGTGCATAGGCAAAGGAACCCAGACTGAACAGTATTAACATAACGGTAAAAAGCTTACCGTCATCATTCAATTCGTGCACCTCTCTAAAGCCAACCGTTCCGACTGTGATAACCGTCATGTAGATTGCATCCACCAGAGAATATTGCTCCAAAAGCATGTAACCGAAAATACCGATCAACAGCACGGTAAACACCAATGCTACCGCTACATACAATTTCTTGAAGTAGCGTAAATTGATTTTGATTTCCTCTATCCTTTGCTGGAACATTACTTCAAAAATAGCCATGACTCAGTCGGCTGCTATGGGTTTGCGGAAAAGTTATTAAAAAACAGATCAACGAAGCTGGAGCATTCGTATACCCGCACCATGTGTTCCAGCAAAAAGCAAACGATTTACAGTATCCATGACAATATCCATTGTGTATACTGGCCTGGCCGAACCATTTATATCGAACCATGATGAATTGGCACTCGACAATTCCCATACACCATGATGTGTTGCCGCATACACCCGAAATTCATAGTCAGGATCAACGCAAATCGCATTAATATCCCCTTCCATTGGCAGTCCGCTGGAAACATCCTTCCAAGCATTCTCTCCTTTACCTCCGCTTTCTGAACACATGGCCTTAATGGAAGCCGCACCCTTGAATCCTACAAAAACGAGGTCCGGTTTGGTAGGATGAACGGCTAGCGTTGAAATTGCCGCCCAGGCAGCACCTTTTAGTCCAGCAGAAATATCTTCCCAAGTAACACCGCCATCCGAGGTACGAAACAACTTACCCCGCACATTATTCGACCAAGTCGGTTGAGAATATGCCACATAAATGACTTGACTATCCGACGGTGCAAATGCCGTTGAAACTATTAAGTTTTTTTCAGATTGACATGGAGGCACGTGCAACGCTTTCCATGAATTCCCAGAATCATTGGAATAAAATAAATCATTATACCCTGTCAATAATCGGTTTGGACGATGAGCATCAACGGCTAAAGGACGGAGATATTCGGCAGGTAATCCGCGAGGAATAGCAAGCTGCTTCCAAGTAGCACCACCATCTTGCGATCGATACATGAGATTATTATTTCCATCGTTTGAATATAATAACGAAGTGCTGGATACCGACACGGCAGGCTTCATACCATCTCCGCCTCGTACTATCGTCCAATTAGCGGAATTATCACCCACCTGAAAACGTGTCATGATTGTTCCGGCATCCTGAAGTCCGGCCAGTATAGTTACAACGTCCTTTACAGACGAAACAGCAATTCCCCAACATTCTGCCACGTTCAATCCTGAATAACACTCCAGCCACGACTTGCCACTGTCTGTTGAAACTGATAATCCGCCATCGGTAGATGCATAAATACGCCCCCCCGTAGGATCCGCGGTGAGATCATGAAGGTCATCATGAAGTCCAATTCCAGCTGCCACCGTGCGCCAAGAAGCGCCGGATTGTTCGAAACGGTTAACCTTATTGCCTGCCGAAAAATAGATCAAGCCTGGATTTGTAGCATCAACTGCCAACGTTGTCCGCCACGTAGGACTGGCAGCTCCGGAGCAAACTTTATGCAAAGAATCCACTAAGGATTTAGCGATGAATAAATCATTGAATGAACCCTTACGATAGTTGACTAGTACAAATAACTTTCCCGGAGCAGCTTTTGACAAAGCAATCTCGCAGCGATTTACCAAAGAATCTTTTGGCAATCCCATGGACTGCATACTTTGCCAGGTCTTTCCAAAATCCATGGAACGATAAACAGTCCTTCCGCCCACATAAACGATTTTCTTGTCATTGGGATCAACTTCAAGGTCCTTGAAGCAACCATCAGCAACAGCAAGCACTTGGCGCCATGTAAGACCTCCGTCTAAAGAACGGTACACATAACTATCGAATTTCTTCGTGGTATAGGAATTGGTATGAATAATCGTCAGAAGCATCTTACTGTTCGTTGCATGCTGTACTATTTTCCTACACACCTTATAACTCGGAAATTTCCAAAAGTCCACTATCTCCTTTCCATCCTGATCCATCCATCTACCGATTGGCCCGCTCCAAGTAGCACCATTGTCGGCAGATCGATAAATGCCGCGTGACTGTGCTGCTTCACTGTTCATACCCGGACCATTGGGATCAAGCACGGCGTCAGCGTCGCCGGTGCAAGCAATAAGAACATTGTGGTTGCAGTGATCGATTACCATATCAGAAATGCCAACAGCAGGTAATCCAGCAAGAACTGGAGCTTGCCAGGATGCACCTTTGTTTTGAGACACTCTAATTCCATCGAAGGGAGTACAAAGCAACAACTTGGAGCTCCTCTTCATACTGGAAAATTTCAAAGTCCCCACCCTTCCCGCTCCATTGGCCATACGTAGCGACCTATCGTTGGTATCCATTTGAGCGGGTTTCTCAAACGGCCCAAGTGACAACCAATCTTGTGCAGTAAGTGTGTATGTGTTAATCAATACACCGAAAAACTGAAATACAACGAGAAAGAGAAGTGGTCGAATGGAATCAGCGAACATCGGTCTTGGGGTCATTCGTGATTGATGATAATCGAATTACCTATCCTGCAATGTATGCATTTTTTAGGCGAGCAATATTCCTGATACAAGTGCAAAAGGCCTTGAGATTCGCCAGCATGATTAGGTTTCCACCCTATGCTCTCCCAGGCATTCACGATACGATTCTTTTCGGGCGAAAGTTGTTGCAACCACTGTATCGAACGCTCACACAATGATGGATCAGCAGTACGCTTACCACGCAAAAAAAGGAATGGCACAACCGTATTGATCACTAATAGCTGCAGCGCATGACTACCCATTCGATGCGGACCAGGAACTGTTGTCACATCCGGACGAAGGTGCGTCTGCCAATAGGCGGACACTCCGACATCGAAAACATCCAACAATTCTTCCAGTGTTTCGGCTTCCATGCATTGCTGAAACACGGGAGCATGACGATGTAGTAAGGAGGCGAATTGTGCTATTCGCAGCGTCGGAAAATTAGAGGGGCGCAAGCGTAAGAACTTCCACCCCGGATTCAACAATGGGCGAATGCGCAAACGATGGCATTGAAAAAGGTATTCATCGCGTAATCGACGCGGATATTCATCCTGAAATTCTTTATCCAGAAAACCTGCTTGACCGAAGAGCAAGGCTTCTAGACTAAATAGCCGATCCCTCAATCGAAGTAAGGTAGGTAATGAAATGGATCTTGCCAGTCGCTCAAAAGCATCTGCATTAATATGAAAACCAAAATTTCGTGCCAATGCCTGATAAAAAGCTTCCTCCCAGTGCCAGGTAGTGCCTTCGAGAAGTCTTTGGATCGCAGCGGAACGCCTCTCTAGCCGTTCCACCATCATTCGCTCCATCCAGAAATTCCTAGTGAATTCATCCGACCGTTGGAAGTGAGATGCGCAAGCTATCTCGTCGTGCTTTCCGATCAACGATTGATACCGATATAAAAGGTTCTTGTCCACTTTATCATGTAATGATAACGTAGGAATTAAACGACCGTCAAGTCCCGCGACCTCTGCATCATTTTCCCACACCACATGAAGAATGCAATTCGAATACAAAGGATCCTCCTGATGACTGTGTCGCGTCCAATCGGATGATCGAAGATGAACTTCTATATTTCCGACCCATAGGGTATCTCCTATGCGTAATTGCGCTTGAAAAAAGTCCGGACCTGCATCGTGATTATGTACACCCGCATGTACAATTTCTAATTCGTCACCATCATCCGTTTTCAAATCAAACGACGCATAATGACCATGTTGCCACACAAAATGTAGGAATGCCTCTTTCATAAAAATTAATGAAGAGGCAAATTTGAAGTGATCTTTACAATCGCTTGTTCACTATCTGATGTTTTCTATGAGTACAGCCATTTCATCGCGCAATTTCTCCGCTTCTTTGTGGGCCTTTTCCATGAAATCGAGGCCGGAGGATGCATATAATATTT
Source organism: Candidatus Pollutiaquabacter sp. (assembly GCA_947465495.1). Lineage (GTDB taxonomy): Bacteria > Bacteroidota > Bacteroidia > AKYH767-A > 2013-40CM-41-45 > Pollutiaquabacter. Next base: position 18,512 of record CANIAS010000026.1, read on the forward strand.
GACGTGAAGAATTCACCAGCAATCCAACATCCGCATTCATACCGGACACTGCAACCGCACTTAAACTACCTCCTTGCGCTCCTACACCAGGCACTAAAAGAAAATGATCTGGCACGATGGCACGCACTCTCTTAAACAATTCAGGATGGGTAGCCCCTACAACATACATGGTATTATCAATAGTGCCCCATGCAGAAACGGTTTTCAATACATTTTCAAAAAGCTCTTGGTTGCTACCAGATAGATGTTTTCGTTGAAAATCATTGCTGCCAGAATTTGAAGTTAATGCAAGTACTACAGCCCACTTTCCATCAAATTGCAGAAAAGGATCTACAGAGTCTTTTCCCATATACGGAGCAACGGTGACAGCATCCGCTTTCAGCGATTCGAAAAAGGCCTTGGCGTACATCGTCGAGGTATTACCAATATCACCGCGTTTTGCATCAGCGATAATAAAATGATCGCTACCAATATGGTCAATCACTTGCTCCAGAGTGCTCCATCCAGCTGATCCAAATTGCTCAAAGAATGCCGTATTCGGCTTATAAGCCACACACAAATCACGAGTGGCATCAATTATCGATTTGCAAAATTCAAGCACCGGATCCGGCGCACTATGCAAATGAGTGGGAATCTTTGATAATTCAGGATCGAGTCCTACACAAAGGAAAGACCGCTTGTTGTGGATTTGGTGTATAAGTTCCTGCCTAGTCATCGCTGCGAAGATAGTATTCATCTGTGGTTTTTGCTTTATTTGCTTTCAACCAACACTCTCACTATGAGCACAAAGAAATTAAGTCTAATCGATTCCACCACCATCATCGCAGGCTCGATGATTGGCTCTGGAATTTTTATTGTTTCCGCGGGTATCGCACGCGACGTGAATGGATCTCCTGGATTACTGATCATGGCATGGGTCATGACTGCAGTCATCACCATATTAGGGGCACTTAGCTATGGGGAATTATCGGCCATGATGCCAAAAGCAGGTGGTCAATATATTTACCTGAAGGAGGCCTTTGGTCCACTGTATGGTTTTTTATACGGATGGGCATTATTCGCAGTCATTCAAACCGGCACTATTGCAGCAGTAGCGGTTGCCTTTGCAAAATTTACAGGCGTCTTCATCCCACAGATAGGTCCTGACAAAGTGGTACTCAACCTGTTTGGTTTTGCCATCAATACACAACAATTGCTGGCTGTTGGCGTCATCATTTTCCTAACCACCTTCAACTTTCGGGAACTTAAATCAAGTGCATTACTTCAAAACATTTTTACCATAGCCAAGATCCTGGCATTGCTACTACTGGTTTTACTTGGATTTTGGTTTGGATGTAAAGGATTTGGTGATTGGTCGCATTTTAGTCCAGCGTTTCCAGACACGATTACATTGGCTAGTATTGGAGTATTTGGCGCAGCTATGACCGGCGCCTTGTTTTCGGCCGATGCCTGGAACAACATCACCTATACTGCCGGGGAAGTAGATCGCCCACAACGCAACCTCCCATTATCACTGTTCCTAGGAACGAGCAGTGTGCTTTTAATTTACATTTTGGCAAACATCGCTTACATCTATGTACTTCCAATTGAGCAGATAAAAACAGCAGAAAACGACCGTGTTGCTACGTTAATGATGCAGACCATCTTGGGCGACAAGGGAAAACTATTCATGGCTGCGATGATTATGGTTTCAACCTTTGGCTGCTTAAACGGCATCATTTTCACGGCTGGAAGGGTATATTATGCAATGGCGAAAGACGGCTACTTTTTCAAATCTGCCGGTACGTTAAATAAAAACCAAGTCCCTGCGAATGCATTAACGATGCAGTGCATTTGGGCCTGTCTGTTGTGCTTCTCGGGAACATACGGCAACCTTTTGGACTACATCATGTTCGTTGTGATGCTTTTTTATGCACTCACCATCATAGGTTTATTCAAGCTACGTATTTCACGCCCTGAGATGGAGCGGCCATACAAGGCGTTCGGATATCCGGTGCTACCAGCTATTTATGTATTGTTAGCCGTATGGGTTTCATCGGTTATGTTCATCCACAAAATGGATTTTTGCATATACGGTTTGATCATCGTTTTAATTGGCGTACCTATTTATTTCTTTTTGAAAAAGGTAAATAGCCAGACGATTTCCAATCAGTAAAACATCCAACTCCTAAAAACGATAAAGCCGCCCCGAAAGGAGGCGGCTTTACTTATTATTACCCTTGGGTGTTAGCGCTTTATTTTTGTTTTAGGAGCTTCGCCGAAACCGACAGGACTACCTACACGGGCCATTGCACAACGGAAGCCGATATCGTCTGTACGCTGCTCCTGATCAAGAAAACGACGAGTACCTGGAGACAACCAGTAGGCACGATCGCGCCAAGAACCACCTTTGTAGACACGTGACTTATCGTTGACCAAGGTTGTGACACCATAGTTATAGACGATGTAATCAGGCTCATCAGCATCTAGGAAGTTTTTGTTGTCTGCCGTAGTATAATTACGACGATCAACATTCTCATCCGGAGTTACATCGCGGAATGGAACACGACCTAAGCTATCTTTTTCAACGATTGAACCCTCTTCATCGCGTTGCTGAGTCTGAAAGACGTTACCACGGTAAGGGTTGAAATCAGATTTATCTTCGTGAGAAAGCGGACGATAAACATCCATCACCCATTCATTCACATTACCAGCCATACAATAGAGGCCATAATCATTCGGCCAATAAGAATGCACAGGAGCTGGACGGTCGGCATTATCATTCAAATAGCCTGCAGTACCCATGTTGTCACCTCGACCACGCTTGTAGTTGGCCAACATCTGGCCTTTGTATTTTTCATCGCTGTTACGCATGATGTGTCCATTCCATGGATATTGACGGCGATCTGTAACGCGCTCATAAACAGTGTTACCTATTTGAGCAAGCGCTGCGTATTCCCATTCCGCCTCGGTGGGCAAGCGATAGCGCGGAAGAAGAATTCCATCCTCCATGCGCACTTTACGCGTTCCATTTGAACCTGACGAAGGGTTTAAATCCATCAGGTCGCTTTTCACCATACCCTCGTATTGAGCAGCGAGATAAGCATCGGTGTTAAAATTGTCTTCGTTAATCTGATTTGGATTAACTCGAAGGATACCTTCGCGAACCATAATTTGCTCATTTACGCGATCTGTACGCCACGCGCAGAAATCAGTCGCTTGAAGCCAATTCACACCCACTACTGGGTATTGCTGATAGGCAGGATGTCGGAGATACAACTCCACCATTGGTTCGTTGAACCCAACTTTATCACGCCATACAAGCGTATCCGGGAGAGCTTTTTTATACACCTCCGGATAATCAGCTCCAAAAACGCGAGTGGTCCAGTAGAGATATTCCAAGTAATGCACGTTTGCCACTTCGGTTTCGTCCATATAAAACGAACTTACAGTGACCCTACGTGGAATGTTGTTCCAATCAATGGTGACATCCTGTTCGGTACGACCCATGGTGAAGGTGCCACCTTCGATGAGCACTAAACCCGGACCGGTTTCTTGTTCGTCGTATGGTGGTACTTCAAAACCACCATTTTGGGGGTCGTTGTAATTCCATCCTGTAACGGATGATTTCTCTTTGCCGCAAGAAGCCAGCAGTACAACTGCTAAGGACAATCCGAGGCCATGACGCCAGAGGGTCTTCATTGGTTGGTTGGATAGTTTAGGTACTAAAACGGAGCCCAAATTAGTTTATTATAATGGATTTAGCCAATAATTGATTAAAACGCGGGACATTTGATGGTACGGAAGCGTTTTTTCTTGGGGTGACAAGGAAAGAGCAATCCGAGCGACAATTCATGAGAACCTGCGGATGCGTTGTAAAGTTTGGAAACGGTTACGTCGTAGCTATAGCCGAATTTGAAAATCCCCTGTTGTAAACCTACCAAGGCTATGAAAGAGTCCTGACCACGATACCAAATTCCCCCTACCAAGGGTGCTTTTGCAGCGTAGAAACCGACGTTAAATTGATTGAAATCGCGTTGTTTTTGGTACAACACATTGGGAGAGATATAAAAAGAATTGTCTCTAGAACCTCCTAGTGGAATAATGGCCCCGGCATGAAGCGTGACTTTCATAGGGAGTTCTGAACCCGGTGCTTCTTTGATGTAAAATTCTTGAGGTTCTGTCAGGTGATTTACTGCTACACCGCCGTAAAAACGATTGCTGTAGGCCAATAAACCTGCTGAAAAATCCCAGAAAGACCTGTTTTCATTGGGACGTACCTCCTGGGTCTGATATACGAACCCATATCGAGGATCAATCATATCACCGAAAGTAAGCTTGTCCCAATCGACTTTTTTCTGAAAGTAAGTAGCTTGAAAACCGGCACGAATGGAGAATTCTCGGGTAACATTCAATTGATAACTGTAGATACCGCTAACGCTTGTGGTTGTCAAGGTTGATTCACCTGCTTTATCATTCAAGACAATCAAACCCAATCCACCGATAGGATCGACATGCTGATCGTAGGATGCTGTGTAGGAAATAAAGTTACCTGAAAGAGCAGGCCACTGATTGCGGTAATTCAAAGACAACCTAGGGCATCGCTGCGCTCCAGCAAATGCCGGATTCAAGTAAAGAGGGTTCGCATAGAACTGCGAAAACTGTGGATCCTGAGCAAATAATAGCTCGGGAACAGCTAGTAACATGAATATAAGTAGTCTCCTCAGCATTCTTTCGGGTATTTAGGTCTGATAGTACGGCAGTGAAGATAGCATAGTTTCGCCCCCTACAATCAACAAACATCAGCACTAAACAATACGATGTAAGATAAGGCTACAATTTTAAACATTTTTTGATATAAAAACTCATCCGTAAGCCATTATTTAGTAATGCCCAAACTGGGAAGAATTGTTAATTGGCTAAAAATCCAGGAAAATTGATTGAACACAACATTGAATCTTTTTAAAGGGTAAATTTGTTATACTTCAATAAACTTGCTTGATTTCCGTTAATAATGAGCTTTCACCGAAGATATTTAATGAGTTCCCTACGTACTACCCTTTTGTTACTCCTTACAATATGGTCAGGAGTTACTGCATTTGGAGTTGCTCCAGCGGCCATGCGCCAACCTGTTTCCTACAAGTTGGAATGGAAACCCGTACGGGAAACAAAATTGCCAAATGCAGATTCTTTTCTCAACCAGTATTTTGAAGGAGCATCTCTTGACGAAGCTTACCTGCCCTTCTTCGAGCAAACTTTCATCCTTCCCCCTGGAGCGATTGCCGCAACTGCAAAACTTCGAGTCATACGATCAGAATCCATTACGGACACCCGAGGAATTCTGAACCCGACAGCAGTATCTTCAGACTTCACAACTACTTGCCGAATTGTCTACCGCAAAAAAGTCGCCTATGCTGCGGTATCAGTTCATCCCATTCGCAAAACCAATTCTGGCAACTTAGAGCGGCTGGTTGAATTCGAATTAACGGCCGAACCAATAGCCGGCGCATCCGCGTCCACAACGTCTCGCATCGGCACGCGGACGAGTGTTTTAAGTAGCGGTAAATGGTACCGTGTCGCGGTAACTACCAATGGAATATTTCGACTTAGTTATGATTACCTAAAAAGCCTAGGAATCGATGTGGCCTCGATTGATCCTAGGAATCTCAGAGTTTATGGTAATGGTGGCGGTCAACTACCCTACTTGAATTCCGCTACATCATTCGATGACCCAGAGGAGAATGCTATTTTCGTTTCCGGCGAATCCGACGGTAGATTCGATCAAGGCGATTACGCACTTTTTTACGGAACATCTCAGACACGCTGGAAGTATGACAACGCATCACGTCAGTTTCAGCATTCACTGAATCAATATTGTGACACCACCTATTACTTTATCACCACTGACCTTGGCCTTGGAAAGCGCATTTACCAGCGCATTTCTTCAACAACACAACCAGCTACTTCAGTAAACACCTTCAACGATTACGCCTACCATGAATCGGACGAATACAATTTGTTAAAATCCGGTCGTGAATGGTATGGCGAAAGAATGGACAATATTAACACCACTCGTAGTTTCAGCTTTTCGTTCCCCAATCACACCTCGCTAGATACACTTCAACTGCGAATGAGTTTACTCGGTCGAGCAACCAACAGCATCAACCATACTAACAATGCCTTTACCATCAAGGTAAACGGAAGCGTAATTGCCACACAAGGGTTTTCGGATGTTGGAACATCCACCCAAGACAACTTCGCCAATCCAATCACCATCAATAAATCACTCACGGGCATTGGACCTTCCGTGGATATTACAATTATCTTCTACTCCAGCGATCCGAATGCGCAGGGATGGGTTAATTTTGTCGAGCTCAATACCCGCTCTGGTCTTTCCGCCGCCGGCCGCCCTTCGCACTTTCATTTTCGCGACGCAGTATCTGTGGGAACAGGAAACACTTCTAACTTTACCATTAGCAACGTCAGCGGCAACCATCTGGTATGGGATGTGACCGACCCACGTAATGTCATAGAGCAACAGACTTTTTACAGTAATGGTAGTTTAACATTCGGCGCGTCGGCAGATATTCTTCGTGAATACGTTTCCTTCACGGCATCATCTGCCATTGAACCCTTGGGATTAGGACTTACCGCCAATCAAAACATCCATGGTTTGCCACAAGCCCAATTATTAATCGTCACCTATCCAGGATTCGTCACTCAGGCCAATGAACTAGCCTCATTCCACCGGTCTCATGGACTGAACGTGCATGTTGTAAACACCCGGGAAATCTACAATGAATTTTCTTCAGGGGCGCAAGATGTGTGTGCTATCCGAAATATGATGAAGATGTTCTACGACCGCGCTTCATCCCCTAACGATATGCCGCGCTATCTTTTATTGTTCGGAGACGCATCCTACGATAATAAATACCGGACAGACAACAATACCAATTACATACCATCCTATCAATCGCTGGGATCTTTGAACAATACCCAGACCTACATGTCAGATGATTTTTTTGGATTATTAGATGACTCGGAAGGAGAATGGACAACCGGAGAGATTGTTGATTTGGCAGTAGGTCGATTGCCGGTAAAATCTATCGCTGAAGCCGAAGCTGCTGTTCGAAAGATCCTCAACTATGGCGGAAATAACCTTCAAGCAGGCGCAGTCAATGGTGCGACGACCCTTGGGGACTGGCGCAACATGATCGCATTCGTTGCCGACGACCAAGATAATAACACACACTTTAAGCAAGCCGACACCTTGGCCGAACGCGTACGCAAGGCCTACCCTATTTATAACATTGACAAAATTTATCTCGACGCTTATAATCAACTTTCCACACCTGGCGGACAACGCTATCCGGATGCCCAACGCGCCATCGTAGATCGTATCGAACGGGGCGCGCTTTTGCTCACATATGTGGGACACGGCGGAGAAGTAGGCTGGGCTCATGAACGCATTTTGGAGTTGAGTGATATCAATGGATGGACCAACACTAATCGGCTCGCCGCATTCCTTACAGCGACCTGCGAATTCTCCCGACTAGACGACCCTGAGCGAACGTCGGCAGGCGAAGATGTATTCCTTAACCAAAATGGCGGAGGTATTTGTTTGTTCACGACATCTCGTCTAGCATTTTCAAGCTCCAACAATAACCTGTGCCAACGTTTCTATACTCACGTTTTCGAGCCATTCGAGGGCCGCAATCCAACCATTGGCGAGATTTTCGAGCAAACCAAAATCGACACGTATTCTGATCAATACGTGCGCAACTTCTTGTTGATTGGTGACCCTGCTTTGCCTATGTCATATCCTACCTATGCTGTTCGCACTACTGCAATCAACGGCGATCCTGTCCAACTCGCATCAGACACCATGAAGGCGTTGAGTAAAGTAACTATTAACGGCGAAGTTACCGACCGTAATGGTAACCGCATGACTAGTTTCAACGGCTTGATAACACCGACAGTATTTGACAAGTGGACCACTTACTATACCCTTGGAAATGACGAGTCCGTTACCAGTGACCCCTCTTTCGCGCAGCCGTTTAACGCACAACGAAACATTATCTACAAAGGGAATGTCAGTGTCACCAACGGAGCATTCAACTTTTCGTTTGTCGTACCTAAAGACATCCAGTTCAGTTACGGATTCGGGAAGCTGAGCTATTATGCACAAAATGGCTTGACTGATGCCGCAGGCTATGACACTTCTTTCGTCGTCGGCGGTTACGATCCCAATGGCATTGCAGATGAAGCTGGTCCTCAAGTCCGCATTTATTTGAATGATGAAAAATTTGTTCGAGGAAGTATCACCAATCAAAATCCAATTCTTCTGGCAATGATTTCTGACTCCAGCGGCATCAATGCTGTTGGAAGCGGCATTGGCCACGACATGACTGCCACCTTGGATCAGGATGCCAGTAAAACGATTGTACTGAATGATTTTTACGAAAATGAATTGAACAGCTATCAGCAGGGGAAAGTCACCTACCCGTTTCAAGATCTTGCCGCTGGTCCACATTCACTCACCTTCAAAGTATGGGACGTGTTCAATAATAGCACGGAAGTAACCACCACCTTCATTGTTGAGAATTCAGAAGAACTGGTATTGGATCACGTATTGAATTATCCCAATCCGTTCACCACCTCCACAACTTTTATGTTTGAGCATAATCGGCCTTATACGTCGCTGGATGCCCAGGTACAGATCTTTACAATCTCAGGCAAATTGGTTAAAACGATCAATGGTAGAATATTAAATCAAGGATTTCGTTCTGAAGACTTACACTGGGATGGATTAGACGATTTTGGTGACCGAATCGGCAAAGGAGTTTATATTTACAAGCTTAAGGTGCGCACTCCCGATGGATCCAGTACTGAAAAATTCGAAAAACTAGTAATTCTACGCTGATTGTGCATATTTTGAATAACGGCGTATATTTGCCACACAACCTTCTACACGTCAATGAATCTTACCAAAAAAATCACAGTTCTAGCCCTTATCGGCAGTTTATTTTATTCTGATTCTTTCGCTCAGATTTCCAGCTTCAAAGATTCTTTACTTGGACAGGTGAACACTATCACTACTGCCGTTCCTTTTTTGCTGATTGGCCCTGATTCAAGAGCGGGTGGAATGGGTGACTATGGAGTAGCCACCTCGCCAGATCCAAATTCAACGCATTGGAATGCCTCTAAATTGGCCTTTGCTGAAAAGAATGCTGGATTTTCTATTTCCTATACCCCTTGGCTTCGTGCGTTAGTAAACGATATTAACCTTGCGTATTTGTCAGGCTATAAAAAGATCGGGGATGACCAAGCCATTGCTGGATCACTTCGCTACTTCTCCTTAGGCAACATCGATTTTACCAATGAAAATGCCGAGAAAACGGGATCTTTCAATCCAAACGAATGGGCCATTGACGTCGCCTATTCCCGCAAGTTGGCAGAAAACTTTTCTGGCGGCCTATCCTTACGTTACATTTACTCTAACCTGACCGGTGGTATCGCGATTCAAAACAACACCATTCAGACTCGTCCTGGAACTTCCATCGCTGCAGATTTGTCCGGTTATTACCGTACTGATGTTGAAGTTTCTGGGAAAGACGCAAAACTCGCTTTCGGATTAAACATTTCTAACATCGGTTCCAAGATTTCTTATACCGATACAAAATCCAAAGATTTCATTCCAACAAACTTCCGACTTGGCGGAAATTTGGAAGTTGCATTGGATGATTATAACACCATTTCTTTTGGAGTAGATATCAATAAACTACTGGTACCAACACCTCCAGTATATCTTAAAACCTCTACTGGGCAGGACAGTCTAGACCAGGACGGTGTAAAGATTATTGAATATGGCAAAGACCCCACTAACATTTCTCCCGCTACAGCGCTTTTCACCTCTTGGACCGATGCTCCTGCAGGCTGGAGAGAAGAGATGAAAGAATTCATCTGGTGTACTGGAGTTGAATATTGGTACGACAAGCAGTTTGCAATCCGTGGAGGTTATTTCCACGAAGCAGCCACTAAAGGAAATCGTCAATACTTCACGGTTGGCGCAGGACTACGTTACAATGTATTCGGACTCGATTTCGCTTATCTCATCCCTACCGATCAACGTAATCCATTGGAAAATACACTTCGATTCACCCTTGTGTTCAACTTCGAAGGGTTAAAAGCAGAAGCCGACGAACAATCGGCAGAATAACTTACTCCATGAAACCCCGGTCAACCGGGGTTTTTAATTTTATAAAACAATTATGCGAATCGGATTCGGCTTCGACGTACATCAGCTCAAGGAAAATCATCCATTTTGGTTGGGCGGTATAAGAATACCCCATGAAAAAGGAGCATTCGGCCATTCGGATGCTGATGTTATTATTCACGCAATTTGTGATGCATTACTTGGAGCAGCCAACCTCGGAGATATCGGAAAGCATTTCCCAGACACCTCTTCCGAATTCAAGAACATTGACAGTAAAGTACTCCTTCGAAGAGTATATCAACTAATGGATGCTACTGGTTATGAAATCGGCAACATTGATGTAACACTGTGCCTTCAAAACCCCAAAATAGCTCCTCACATCCCAGAAATGACCAAGGTACTTTGCGGTGTGATGGAACTACCGGAAAACGACCTTTCCATCAAAGCTACAACCAATGAAAAGATGGGATTCATCGGACGTGAAGAAGGAGTAGTTGCATATGCTGTGGCCCTTCTACTGAAGAAAGGTCAGAAGGAAAAAGCATAACCCGTCGTTAGAATATACTCGTCGAACAATGGCAAACGGTTGTGCTGAAGCATGTACGAAATACCGATGCTGTGTTTCCTATTGATTTCATATTCCAAACCTGCCTCGTACCGAAAACGCGTGAGGTCTCCATTCATCTCTGGACTGTACGGAGCATTTAGCAGCCAGAAGGCTTCCAAAGAAGCAAATGGCGTAAGACGTCTTCCCAGATCATATTGAATTTGCAGTTTCCCCCTAAAAAACCAATCTGGCGAAAAGCCGTCGCCTGAAAAAAACTGATCCTCTCCGCCCCTACCTTGCAATCTGCCTCGGAGAGTAAATGTCAATGGCTTCAAACGTTTTTTCCATGCTAGGTCAGCGAAGAAACCATGTCGAGTTTCCCAATAGTCCAATTGGTTTTTCCGAATGAATCGATAATTGAACGAAGCTTTCCAGTTTTTTGAAAGTGTATAACTCAACCCCACTTGGGTAAAGAACAAATCAATGGTTGAGGCATTGCGATTAAGGCGAATTTCTTCATCAACCGACATGGCCATCCGCGTGTTGAATTTATGACCCGCTGAAAAAGCCCACCACCAGCCAAAGTCCTGTTCTTGACTGATTGAGGCTAGCGAAGACAATAACATGCCGACGATTAACGAACATCGCAAAAAAGACATGTTAGACATTCCAGTAATATCAGTAGTTAAGACTTGTGTTTGCCTTCGTAATAATACGCTTTCACGGTAGCTACATCACGTAAGAAATCAATCTTGCCAATCGATACTCGATGAATATTCAATCCGGTACGTTTGCGAAGGTCCGACAGCAATGCCTGATAATTTTCCGGCTTAATCATGTCGATGTTCTCATATTGGATATTATGCACCATTTCATTCTTCATCAACCAATTTCCATCCAATGCAAAAGTAACCGCTACGATTATCAAATTAATGATGCACAATTCGAAATAAGAGGTCTTACTAACTGCTGCAATCAACCCAACAGCAATCACCACAAAGAGATAGGTCATGTCTTTCGACGTCAAACCTTCCGTTCTTAAACGAAGAATGGAGAATACGGCAAACAAACCAAAAGCTGCACCCATGGACATATCTACTTTATTCAAGAGATAGGTGATGATGAATATGATCAAGTTAAACAAGAAGAAGGTAAACAAATAATCCTTCTTTTTATGAATAGGAAAATAGATGAATCGCAACATGATAACCATGGTAGCGAAGTCAATAACTAATCGCCAAAAGAACTTGTCAGAAAGCTTGTCGAACAATTCGATGGAAGAGGCTGCGTCGGTCATGATGCTTTTAATAATTTATTTAAATAAAGTAAGGTTGGCTTAAAACGATTGTGCTTGATTTCAGGGTGAAGACTAATAACTCCCAGACAATATTTACTGATTGATTTTTCTTTGATGCGATACTGTTTCATCAAATCAATGAACGCACTCTTGTCGCGACCACTGCCTTGCTTCACTTCAGCAATCGCGATTCCCTCGTATCCAACTTTCCCATTATCGTCCACAAAATGCAATTGGGTATCGAGGGTGAGACGTTCCTGACTATGCTTATTCACGAAGGTAATTCGCTGGTAATTGACCCACAACTTAGCACGAAGTTGACAAGGGTCCACATGAGAAGCAGAACGTACGAGTTCCTCCGATTGCTCGCTTATCTCCTTAACAATGTCTGAGCGCTTTATACGCTCCTTGATCGTACGGCCTTTGCTATTCTTGAACTTCACTTCGAAGAAACACAAGTTGGATTCAACGTAACGACGAGAGCGAAACTTATAGCGATTCAATTTTCCGGCGTGATGCAACATATACAACTTGAAACCATCGGTGTCAAAATAAAGCGTTTCGTAATGACTGTATCGCTTACCGGAGATTTCGAGAACGTAGTAATCATCCTTCATCCGGCGAAATATTGCATCAATAAAATCAGCACGGAACATAAACTTCGTGTCAACGCGATCCAACAGCTTTACATTGTCCATCTGCTGAAGGCTAATTGGATCAAAATCAGATAATATGTTGTCGAGATGGGACACCGTGAAAAATCAATATTCGTACGTAAATTTTTTCTCTGAAATCAAATTGCCTTTTGCATCCGTCGTTTTGCGGGAGGTTTTCATTCCGCGGTTGTCATACAGGATAATTACCTTCTTCGTGACGCTCCCGTTACCGTCTGTGACCACCTCGGCATTCCGATCACCATTCGCAGTATAGGTCCACAACTCTTTCTCGAATAACTTTCCAGCGACATCGTAGGTTGCTTGCTCGGTTCTATCATCATTCAAATTATACTTGTACACCACTCTTTTTTTTAAAGAACCATCGGGATTATAAACAACCTCCTCCATGACGTCTCCAATCTTGTTGTACGTATATGTGTGACGTCCTTTAACGGCGCCTGCATCAGTGTATTCAGTTTCATCGGTTACATTTCCTTCGCCATCGAATTTCTGAAACGATTCCGTAATCGTTACAGATTTACCATCAACCATAGTAGTTGCTGTGACTTTGGAAGATTTTATCCGATTCTTCTTGATATCCTTTTTGCTCTGCGAAAATGCGGTGAGGGAAATCAAGCAACAGATAAATACAGTCAGAATTTTTCTCATATGAATTAAATCAACGCTCTTTAAAAATTATGATATCAGGAGCGGTAAAATCGGACTTATTATCGGTAATCTCGACAGACTTAAAAACTGCTTTCTTAGGAAGATTACTAGGGATTGACTGGTCGTACAGACCGGTGGTATCTTCCGAATACGCAAACAATTGATAGTTACCTTTACGCAAATTGCTGAATTCATAAGTGCCATCAAATGATGTCTGAAAATCATCGTCGTACGTAGCATGGTCAGCGCCATAAATGATGTACACATCTTCGCGACTGCCTATAACAGTATCGACAACCTGCATTAAGGAAAGGTCATACCGATAAATCCAGACACGTCCAACTATAGAAGACGTTCCGCCTTCTCCTGCATCTTTTTTGCAGCTGGACAACAGGGCAACTAGTACCATTGGAACAGCTACAAGCAAACTTTTAATTTTCATGCGAAATTGCATTGTATTGGGAACGAAAATCGTGATTAAAATTCGATTTC
>CANIAS010000027.1 GCA_947465495.1 Candidatus Pollutiaquabacter sp.
CTCGCAGTGCCATCATCTGTCAAGGACAAACGTTCATTCGTCCGGGCGGAGGTGTGGTTACTCAAGCAGGTGCTTATAAAGACTCACTGAATACTGTCTATGGCTGTGATTCTATTGTTACTACTAAGTTGACGGTAAATCCGGTGTACGCCATTTCCCGCAGCGCCAGCATCTGTCAAGGACAAACGTTCATTCGTCCGGGCGGAGGTGTAGCTACGCAAGCAGGTGTTTACTACGACTCATTGACAACTATTAAAGGTTGTGATTCAGTGATTACAACTACGTTGACGGTAAATCCGACGTATGCTATTTTATTAAATCCTTTCATTTGCCAGGGTGATTCATTATTGCTGCCTGATGCTTCGTTTGCTTATCAAACTGGTACATATACGGTGGCGTTGTCCTCAATCAATACCTGTGATTCCGTCATTACGACTGAATTGACGGTAAATCCAACGTATACCGTAGAAGTGTTTGATACTATTTGTCTGGGTGCTTCGGTGTTACTTCCCGATAGCCAACTGGCGTACAATTCGGGAGTCTATCCGATTACATTGCAAACTACTCAGGGTTGCGATTCTCTGATCATTACCAATGTTCAGGCGAATCCGGTGTATTACTTAACACAGAACAAGACCATCTGTCAGGGTCAGAGTTTCATACTTCCTAACGGTCAGCCTGTTACTGCACCAGGCAGCTATCCCGTGACACTTGCTACGGTAGATCAATGTGATTCGGTAGTGACAACCATTTTGTCGGTGCGTCCTGCTTACAACATCAATCGAACTACGTACATCTGTAACGGTGATACAGCCACCTTGCCCAATGGGCAGCAGGTAACGATTGCAGGGATTTATCCAGTAACGCTTACTACGATGTATGGCTGTGATTCAACCATTCGAACCACCGTCGTGGTCCGATCGAGTTATGACATACTGGTAGACACATCGATTTGTGTTGGCAGTTCATATCAATTACCCGACGGACAAGTGGTGACTACTGAAGGCTCCTACACGTACAATGGATTTACAACCTTTGGGTGTGATTCCATCATTCGTACAACCCTTCGGCTCAACCCTGTTTATTCCAGTGCATTGAATGTTGCTATTTGTTTGGGAAGTAGTTATCAATTGCCGAATGGTACCATCGTATCTACTGCCGGAATTTATCCTTGTTTCTTGCAGTCTATATACGGTTGTGATTCACTTATCACCGTAAATTTGTCTGTCGGCAACCTCATCACCAATACGGTGTTTGTCAATCTATGCCAAGGTGAATCCTATCCGCTCCCAGGCGGAGGCTCAACTACAACTTCGGGCACTTGGAGCTACAATACGCAGACACCTACCGGTTGTGATTCTACCGTAATCACGAATGTTGCTGTGCATCCGAATTATTTATTCCAATCAGATTCTGCCATCTGTCAAGGTGATTTGTTTATTCTGCCAGGCGGTAGTCCTGCAAACATCACCGCTATTTACTCCGATACGTTACATACCATCTTTGGCTGCGACTCTATTTTGGTAACCGACCTTACTGTATATCCAACCTATACTAATTCCATCAATGTGACCACCTGCCAAGGCAAATCATACACCTTAGTAGATGGTGTCGTTGTTTCTACGCCTGGCACCTACGTGGCCACTTTGCCAACAGCGGAAGGGTGTGATAGCATCTTTATTTATACCATATCATTTACGCCTCCTTCTACTTTTTCCACGTCCATTGATCTTTGTATCGGAGACACTTACTTGACTTTGGGCGGCCAAGAAATAGATACAGCTGGGGTTTATATTGACACCCTGAGCAACAATGGCTGTGACAGTCTGATCTTCTATTTCGTAAGTATGGTCGGTTTTGTAGAGAATGAAATTCAGGGTCCGCTGGTCTCAATGCAGTGGCAAACCGTTTCCTACTACGTGCCCAACAATTCTAATCATTTTTATAATTGGTCGGTAATTGGTGGTGACATTCTAACTGGACAAGGCACTGATTCTATCACTGTAATGTGGTTGGTCGGTGGTGTAGGTCAGGTCATCCTTGAAGAAAACAATACGCAGTGCTATTATCAGGATACGTTGGATGTTTCCGTGGGTACTAATAGTATCACGGATCCATTTTTCGAATCAGGGGTAAAGGTTTATCCGAATCCATTCCAAGATCGTTTGACCATTGAATGGGGAGCAGCGATGAACACAAAGTCTATCCTGCTTTTGGACCTTTCAGGCAGAGCATTGATTTCTCAACCCGTTTATTCCGGTGAGTCGTTAGATATAGACGTCTCGGACTTAGCGCCGGGTTGCTACCTATTAGTAGTGCAAGGCGATCGTACGGTCATTTCCCGTGTTGTTCGCCAGTAATTAGGCTACGTCTTCCCGGATGATGATTTGTGCTGTCTGACGGCTGCGCTGTTCCAGCAAGATTGTTTTTCCTTTCGTCAGTTGTTTAATGGTAGCGGGAAAATAATGACGAATGGTGATTAGTCGCAGGTGTTCATTGTAACGCACTTTGAATTCACGCCCCAGATCTTCCGTGAGTCCGCCTATTTTCATGATTTCATTGTCGGCGCATACGGAGAAACTGATCGCGGAGTTTTGCATCAGGTTGATTTTAACATGATGCTTGGCGAAGATGGAAAATATCCGGCTGAGGTTTTCCTCAGCGATGAAGGAGAAGTCTTTGGCCGCAATGGAGAAAAGGATCTGATTGGTTTTAAAAATAAAACAAGGAACAAGTGGTCGTGTAGTTATAAAATTACCGATCAGGGTTCCCTTATCAGCAGGAGCCAGAAAGGATGCTACCCGCATGGGGATTTGTTTATTCTCAAGGGGCTTAATGGTCTTGGGATGGATGACCGTAGCGCCATAATACGTTAATTCAATTGCATCAAGGTAGCTGATCTGCTCTAGCTTGATGGCGTCGTCGTAATACTTTGGATCAGCACTAAGGACACCCGGAACATCTTTCCATACCACCATTTCCTGGGCATTCAGGCAATAGGAGAAAATGGCTGCCGTATAGTCGGAACCTTCTCGGCCTAAAGTGGTGGTGAAATTCTCTGATGTGGATCCGATGAATCCTTGTGTGACCACGATCGGTTGCATTTTAAATAAGGCAGGAATTTGTTCGTTGATTAATCTTTCCGTATCCAACCAGTTTACTTTACCCTCGCGATACGTGTTGTCGGTTTGAAGCACATCGCGCACATCCAACCAGCAATTCGGATGATCTGTCAATGTGAGGTAGGCACTTACAATTCGAGTAGCTAATATTTCTCCCATTCCGACAATCTGGTCGTAGGTCCAGTTGTATCCCTTTCCGCTGTGCTCTTCCAGCACCCAATCAATTTCTACAAAGCAATTATTGATGTCGTCACGAACGGCGTGCCCAGCTGGAAAATTAAGTTCTTCGATGATCCGTTGATGAAACTCTTTCACCTGTTCCAACAACGAGGGCAGCGAGGTGTCGTCTGAGAGAAAGGCTTGCACTACACGTTCCAATGCGTTGGTGGTTTTTCCCATAGCTGATACCACTACTACCAGTTGGTCTTTGCGGTATTGCTCCAGTATCTGTGCGACGTTGCGCACCGAGGCGGCGTCTTTTACGGAAGCGCCACCGAATTTAAAGACTTTCATAAGGGTCGATTCGCTTTCGGACTATCGTCGCTTGTTACAGGAATATGTTCCACTTCCGTTTCAATCCATGTCATGAATAACCGATATCCCAGTGAAAGAATAACGGCTCCGATGAATAGACCAATGATACCGGAGAGCAAGAAGCCTCCAATAGATCCAAGGAAAATGATCATGGTCGGAACTGGCGCACCTTTCCCAAGGAAAATGGGTTTAAGGATATTGTCTGAGAACATGATGACCGTCAGCCAGCTACTGAGAAGCACAGCGTGTAGTGTGCCGAATGTGCTGAAGGCATAAATCATGACAGGAATAACGACGATACCAACGCCAATCTGGATGATGCAAAGAACAAGGCAGAGCACTGTTAAAGGTCCAGCAAAAGGAATTCCACCAAGATAGAATCCAATGGCGGCGGCTATAGCTTGGATGAATGCAACGCCGATGATGCCACGCGCTACATTACGGATGGTCTTCTCAGCGATGTCAGCGAAGAGCGGTCCTCGTGTGCCCAACAGTTTGGTGAAGAAGGAATCGGTAAAACGTTCACAGGATTTAGAGTACATTAGAAATACTCCAGCAATGATGATTGAAAAAAGGAATTTCACCAACGCGAATGCGATTTTACCAACGCCTCCTGCTACCCAGGTGACAGTTCCCAGCAATTGCGATTCGTATCTGTTGATGGCTTCTGTAATGTTGGTGGAAGCCAGCGACCATATTTCATGCAGGGGTTTTCCAATCAACGGCCATGATTCTACCTCGTCAGGAGGATGGGGCAGCGCTAACGTACCGGCTGCATAGGCGTTCTTCATTTCCGTAACTGACGCAATGATGCTGTTTAAAATGAAATAGCCGGGCACAGCAAAGATTGCCAGCCCAATGACTGTTAATAGTAATGCAGCTGCTTTATCATGTCCTCCCATCGCTTTACGCAATTTTACAAATGCTGGAAAAGTACTGATGGCGAGAATCATTCCCCAGATGACGATGTAAATGAATGGCGCAAGGATTAGACTACACCATACAAACAATCCAACCAACAAAGCCAGTCGGATAAAAGTGTCAAAGGAGAATGCGCCAGTGCGCGTGTTGTTTTCCATGGGTGAGCGCACGTTCAATGATTCGGATAAAGGATGATCTGTTGTTCGGTCATTTTGCAGTCGAGCCATTCGGCTTCAATGCTAGCTTTGAGTTTTTCATAGAGACGAATGGCTGGCGTGTTCCAATCGAGGACCTGCCAATGCGCTTGCTTGGCGCCAATGGACTTGGCTTCCTGCAAGTACGCATCGAATAATTTCGATCCGATGCCTTTGCCTCGATGAGTTGCCGTCACTACTAGGTCATCCAAATATAATCCCTTCCCTTTCCAGGTGGAGTATTTAACGAAATACAAAGCCATGCCTACTACAATTCCATCCAACTCGGCTACCTGTAATCCAAAGACTGGATGCTCGCCAAACCCATCATGTTCCATGGACGCTACAGTATTAGTGACTTGCTCGGGGGCTTTTTCAAAAAGCGCTAGCTCGCGAATCAAGTCCATCACAGCCGGCAGGTCAACGCGGGTTGCTTTTCGAATAATCAGTGTGTTCATGGAATCAATACAGGTTTCGTACTCGGATCGTGTGCTTTACTTTTTTAAGAGCCTCCAACGCTTTTTCAGAGGTCTTTTTATCGCAGTCAGTAACAACATATCCAATCTCATTGTTGGTCTGTAAGTACTGGCCAAGAATATTGACTTTTAGCCTTGAGAGTTTGGAGTTTATTTCTCCGAGTACACCTGGACGGTTGTAGTGGATATGTAACAAACGATGTGTTTCTTGTTGCACGGGCAAGCTCAATGTCGGAACAGAAAGAGAACCTGTGCTTGAACCGGTTTCCAGGTATTGGATTAGTTTCCCGGCTACATCAATGCCGATGTTCTCTTGCGCCTCCACGGTTGATCCACCGATGTGAGGTGTTAATATGACATTTGGCAATCCTTGAAGCGGCGAAGTGAAGAGATCTTGATTGGTCTTTGGTTCTTTTGGGAAGACATCCACCGCAGCTCCAGCGATGTGACCTTTTTCTAACATTTTTCGTAAGGCATCCAGGTCGACAACATTTCCTCTACAGTAATTGATCAGGTAGCTTCCCTTTCGCATGCGTGAAAGTCGGTTGGCATTCATCATGTGAAAGGTAGCAGCCGTCTCCGGTACGTGCAAAGTCACGATATCAGATTGTTTGATTAATTCATCCAGGGTGCGAACAGCATGGGCATTACCCAAACTCAATTTCGGTTCTACGTCGTAAAAGAGCACTTTCATGCCCAAAGTTTCTGCGAGTACCGACACTTGCGAACCAATGTGTCCGTAACCAACGATGCCAAGCGTTTTACCGCGGATTTCGAAGCAATCCGTGCTATCCTTTTTCCATACTCCACGGTGGGCTGCTTCATTTTTTTCCGTTACCCGTCGCAATAGATTGATGGAATGAGCAATCACCATTTCAGCTACAGAGCGCGTGTTTGAGAAGGGAGAGTTAAACACCGCGATTCCTTGACGCGTGCATGCTTCCATGTCAATTTGATTCGTTCCAATACAAAAGGCACCAATGCCAATCAGATTTTTCGCCGGACGTAGGATGTCTGCCGTTAATTGAGTTTTGGAGCGAATTCCTACAAGGTGGGCGTCTTTTATTTTACGAGTCAATTCCTCCGAAGTCAGTGATCCGGATATCGCTTCAATGTTCGAATATCCACTGTTTTTCAGCAGGCGCAAAGCAGCTGGGTGAACTCCCTCCAGCAATAGTATTCGGATTTTGTCTTTCGGATAGGACGTTTTCATACGGGCCATTACTCCCCAAAGGTATCAATTCGATGATTTCAGCATATTCTGGCCTAGCCTAAATTTCCAACCATTTTCGTGAATAGAATTTCAGATATTTGCACCCCTAAACACCTAGGCCATGAAAAGTCAAGTAACCACCCTTGGTCAGTTCATTATTGAACGTCAAACAGATTTTCCGTACGCAAAAGGCGAGCTTTCTCGTTTGCTGCGCGATATTGGGATTGCTGCTAAAATTGTGAATCGGGAAGTCAATAAAGCTGGTCTCGTTGATATTCTTGGAGAATTCGGTACCATGAACGTACAGGGTGAGGAAGTCAAGAAGTTGGACGTTTATGCCAATGAGCAGTTCATATCTGCACTTAGCGCAGGCGGTGAGACCTGTGCCGTTGCCTCGGAAGAGAATGAAGGATTGGTTCACATCGATTCTGAAGTTTCCAAAAATGCCAAGTATATCGTATGCGTAGATCCACTGGATGGATCCTCAAACATTGATGTCAACGTCTCCATCGGTACTATTTTCTCTATCTATCGCAGGATGACTTTCAACGGTCAGGCCGAGGAAAAAGACTATCTACAATTGGGTAAAGAACAAGTAGCCGCCGGCTATATCATCTATGGATCTAGCACGATGCTGGTCTATACGACTGGTAAAGGTGTCAACGGATTTACCCTCGATCCGAGTATCGGCGAGTTTTGCCTTTCACATCCCGATATGAAATGCCCCACTTCTGGGAAGCTCTATTCCATTAACGAAGGAAACTACGTTCATTTTCCAGACGGTGTGAAGCAGTACATCAAATATTGCCAGGCTATTGATCCTGAAACGGAGCGTCCATACTCTTCGCGTTACATCGGTTCGCTGGTGGCGGACCTTCATCGGAATTTACTAAAGGGTGGCATCTTCATTTATCCTAGTACCCATAAATCACCCAAAGGGAAGTTGCGCCTTCTTTACGAATGCAATCCGTTATCCTTTATTATCGAGCAGGCAGGTGGTAAAGCGTCCGATGGTTTTCGTCGAATCCTTGACATTCAGCCCAATTCTCTGCACCAGCGAACACCACTCTTTATCGGCTCTGCCGACATGGTTACGATGGCCGAAGAGTTCATGGCGAAATATTCGCCCGTTGACGCATCCTGATTGCACGCCACGATTTAACGGTCACTCCAAGATATGGGTTAAATAGAACCTGATTATTCTTGCGGTCTTAAAGTACCCTTCAGTTTTTTTTGCGAATTTCGTACCCGAACATCGGCTTATCCGCTTGTTCGGTGGTTTTGACAAAAGAAGAATTGCTGGGAATATACCGTTCCCGGCCAGCGCTTATTGGATTACATCAAGCCTTGGACGGACCCTCCATCCGGCGTGTTCGTATTGCTGGAACGGCAGGAGCAGTCAATTCATTGGTCATTGCGGCCTTTCGTGGCCTCTCGGAACGCCCGCTATTAGTCATCCTTCCGGATTTCGAAGCAGCGTCCTACATGCTCAACGATCTTGAAAATCTGTTGGGTGAAAATCAAGTCCTCTTTTTTCCTTCCACCTATAAGAAACCTTTTGATCTCGCGACTCCCGATAAAGGCAACATTCTGCTCCGGGCAGAGGTGCTAAGTAAAATCAATCGCGGTACCTCGATGCCCATCGTCACCTATCCGGAGGCCATCGCCGAGTTGGTCATCAATCGTCAGGGACTTGTGCAGAATTCAATCGAACTCCGTGTGGGGGAGAAGATCTCCACCGATTTCATCAACGAGTTTCTCTTGCATCATGGGTTTGAAAATGTAGACTTTGTCGCACAAGCGGGTGAGTTCTCTGTACGCGGTGGAATCGTCGATATCTTTTCTTTCGCTAATGAATTGCCCTATCGTGTGGAGTTTTTCGGGGATGATGTTGAAAGTATACGAACCTTTGATCCTGAAACACAATTGTCGGTGACAGCCATGAACCATGTCACCTTACTGCCGGATGTGCAAACTCAATTGTTGTCTGAAAAGCGTGCTTCCTTTTTGGAATTTCTTCCATCGAATACACTTGTAGCTTCGAAAGATCTGCCCGGAACTTTTCAGCAAATTCACGACAGCTTGGATAAAGCTCAATCGCGTATAACTCAAGATAAATCCTACGATGCCGACGAACTGAATAAAGTTTTTGTCAGTACCGACGACTTGAAGCGATTCATGGATCAATTTTCTTCCATTGAATTCGGAGCAAGGTGTCATTATCCCGACGCAGAGCGAGTCGTTTTTAATTGTTCTCCACAACCTTCCTTCAACAAGAATTTTGAACTTCTCATCAAAGACCTTCGCAAGAATCAGCAGGATCGCGTGCAGAATGTCATTTTAGCGGATTCGCCAAGGCAAGTCGAACGGCTGTATTCTATTTTCGAAGATCTTGAAAAGAAGAATCCTGGCGCCAATAAGGTAGAATTCACCTCGCTCTGTTTGTCACTGCACGAAGGTTTTGTAGACCATGATCATGGTCTTGCCTGTTATACCGACCACCAGATCTTTGATCGTTACCACCGTTTTCGCCTACGAAAAAATTATTCACGAAGTGAAGCACTGACCATAAAAGAAATTTATAGTCTGAAGCCGGGCGACTTCGTTACGCACATCGATCATGGTATCGGAAAATTCGCTGGGCTGGAAACCATTCAGGTAAATGGAAAACCGCAAGAGGCGGTGAGATTGGTGTACAAGGACAACGACATCCTTTATGTAAGCATACATTCGCTCCACCGCATTGCTCGCTATTCAGGAAAGGATGGCACCAGCCCATCCTTACACAAACTGGGCTCCACGACCTGGAGCACCCTGAAGCAAAAAACCAAGCGACGTGTAAAGGATATTGCCAAAGACCTAATCGCTTTATATGCCAAGCGAAAAGCAACTCCTGGATTTGCATTTTCACCAGATACGTATTTGCAAACAGAACTTGAAGCAAGCTTCATTTATGAAGACACTCCCGATCAGGTTAAGTCTACTCGTGACGTTAAAAAAGACATGGAGCGCGGTTTCCCCATGGACCGACTTATTTGCGGCGATGTGGGTTTCGGAAAGACAGAGATTGCTGTACGTGCTGCTTTCAAGGCAGTCGTTGATGGAAAACAAGTGGCTGTACTCGTGCCAACTACTATTTTGGCCTTACAACATTATAAAACTTTCAAAGAGCGGATGAAGGAACTTCCGTGTAACATAGATTACATCAACCGTTTTAAGTCTCCGCAAAAACAAAAGGAAACAATCGCTGCATTGGCAGAAGGTAAAGTCGATATCATCATTGGTACGCACCGATTAATTAGCAAGGATATTAAATTCAAGGACCTTGGATTGATGATTATCGATGAAGAACAGAAATTTGGCGTTGCAGCTAAAGAGCGCTTAAAAGCATTGCGTGTGCAAGTTGACACATTGACACTAACGGCGACACCGATTCCACGCACGTTGCAGTTTAGTCTCATGGGCGCGCGCGATTTGAGTGTCATCAATACTCCGCCTCCCAATCGATATCCGGTGGTGACTGAATTACACGTCTTCGAAGAGAAAGTCATCCGCGAAGCAATCGATTTTGAAGTGTCCAGAGGTGGACAGATTTTCTTCGTACACAACCGAGTTTCGGACATTCATGAAATTGCAGATTTCATTCGAAAATTGATTCCTGAATTACGCATTGCTGTTGGTCACGGACAAATGGATGGAGAGAAACTCGAAGAGATCATGTTAGGTTTCATCGAAGGTGAATACGATGTGCTAGTTGCAACTACGATCATCGAATCGGGGCTTGATATTCCTAACGCAAATACAATTATCATCAATCAAGCGCAAAATTTTGGACTGAGTGATTTGCACCAAATGCGTGGTCGTGTTGGACGTTCTAATAAGAAAGCGTACTGTTACCTGCTCACTCCACCCATGACGGTCCTGACGCCGGAAGCTCGTCAGCGTCTAAAGGCCATTGAAGAGTTCTCAGACCTCGGTTCAGGATTTAATATTGCCATGCGTGATCTCGATATTCGAGGAGCCGGTGACCTGTTGGGTGGCGAACAAAGTGGATTCATCACCGAAATCGGCTACGAAATGTATCAGAAGATTCTGGATGAAGCATTGCAGGAATTGAAGGAGCATGAGTTCGCCGACTTATACAAAGAAGAGCTCGCCGAAAATCGAAAGTTCGTGAGCGATTGTCAGATTGATACAGATCTTGAAATTCTCTTGCCTTCCGATTACGTAAATAGTGTGACGGAACGATTGATACTTTACCGTGATTTAGATTCGATTCAGGACGAGGACAAGTTGTTGGCATTCGAAGCGCAACTTCGTGACAGATTCGGACCCTTACCGAAAGCGGCCATTGAATTGATGGGCACCATCCGTCTCCGCTGGGTCGCTGAACGACTAGGTTTTGAGAAGATAGTCATGAAAAATCGAAAATTTGTTGGTCATTTTGTGTCTAATCCAACCTCTACTTTTTATTCCTCAGAAGCATTTTCAGGCATTTTGAAATACGTTCAAAAGAACTCACAAAAGTGCAAGATGCGTCAAGAACGTGATAAGTTGTCATTGATTATAGCGCCCATTGATTCTATCCAAGAAACCAATGCGCTTTTGCGGGAGATGCTGGGTGAACCGTATCCTGTTTAATTGTCCAGCGTGATGCGGATGGGTCCTTCAGCGATTTCAAAAATAATCAACTTTCCATCTACAGAGTAAGAACCACCGCCTTCCACCGAAATTGGTGTTGATCGTAGAGGAAGCATAATGGCAAGACCTTCCATTCGCTTCGGCACATTCACTGTTACAATTCTATGGAAACCTTCGCGGTAGATGTCCATCGTAACTTGATTACGTGCTGTCCACCACAGTCCATAATCTCCGAGGGTGCCAAACCAAGCTTTGTCTTTGAGGTTTGAAACAAATGCTTGTTCCACTTTCCATCCTGCTTCTGAAGGATGCACTTGGCCGATGTAACATCCTCCATAACGGCTGATTTGTTCGGCGAGTCGTAAAGCTGATTTGAGGCGGAATTCAGGTTGAAAGGGAGGTACTTCATCGTCATCCGTAAGCGGGAATTCGAAGATGTCCAAATCCTGGTCGTATTCTCGGTTGAAGGTTAGCTGGACGGGAAAATGCGAAAGAGCCATATTGGCCGGCATGGTGGATCCGAAGCGATAGCCGGTAGTTAGCAGGCTTTGTGGATAGGTGAAGGGAGTGTATTGGTACGAAGAACGAAATGCCAGGGTAGCGGCTACTTTTGAATAGCGGTCGATCAGAAAACGACTCACGCGCATTTCGCCGAAAATGGTACCGCTATAGGTTTTTTCAAATGCCAGAACGTATGGTTGGTAGGAAGGATAGATTTCATCGCCAGTACCTTGGTCGAATTGGTCGAAGAAATAGGAGCCGCTAACGGTGTTGCTTTGCAATTCCATGCCTAAGTCAGTGAGTTGCCCCAGTTTTTCAAAGTCGGCCACGCTGTTAAAGATAGCGGGTTGCCGGTCCCGAATGAATTTAGTCTGTATGAAATAGGAGGAACGTATTCCGGCAGCTTTTTCGCGTTGGGCGAAACTCAAACTTTGATTTAGAGCAGTCTTGAAGTTTACATTATGGGTGATGACTACCGATAAGCTTTTGTTGTATGGCACGGTGCACAAGTAGGCCGCACTTGGTTCGTTTTCGATGTAAATATTTTTCAGTAGTCGTAGTATTACATCCATGCCCGGCTCGAAATCGTTCGCAAGTGAACGATTCCAGTCTTCATGGCGGGCATTGTTGCCTTTCAGAATCATGTAACCAATATCAAACCCAAATGCGTACGCTTTGCCTTTTTCATAATACTTTCGAGCAATGGCCGCCGACTTATCTTCATAGGTAGCTAATGGCGGTAGGATATTTTTCGAATAACTATAGGTGCCAATCGTCTCTTTGAATCTCTCCTTGTTGCCAAGAGAGATCAGCATTTCTTTTGCATCTGTAAAGTCTTTGACTACCTCTGAAGAGTCATTATTAATAAATATTTCAAAATGCTGTCGCGATGGAATTGCATCCGTGAATCCAAAGACTTCGTTTAATGCGCCTAACACCTGTGTTCCGATTAATGTTCCGCCTGACCGAGGGAATGCGGCAAGGGCCTGAAGCGCTTCGGGTGATAATGCTGCGCCCGAGACGATGGGGTAAACCAAGACGACATTATGCTGGAGTGCACGTTGATAATCGGTAGTGATAATGAATGGAACTCCAATGGTTTTTAATCCATGTGCAACACCCAGCCACGAAGATGCAGTATCCGTCAGTAAGATGGCCAGGCGACTGGGTGCGCCTGATTCATAATTTTTCCAAGAACTAGCGATGCGTTCAGGGAAAGCGGAATGATCTTCCGGACCATTCACACCAGGTACGGTGAACATCTCGTTTTTCCGTACTGTGTAAGATTCGGGGTATTCACTTTTTTTAACGGCACCGATTTCATCACCGGCCTTGTCCGAACCACAGCCCGGTCCAATCAAGACGGAGAGTAAAATGGCGAAATAAAGAATCCTTTTCATAGATAGGTTTGAAAAAGCAAATGATCATTGAGATAGTCCAAACAAACTTAGGAAAAAGGAAGCCAGATTGAACTTCTTTTTTAGTCGAATTATACGGAACGTATCGCATCCACGGGATTCATTCGAGAAGCTTGTAAAGCGGGTACAAAACCACTAATGATTCCGATGATGGCCGAAATAATCATTCCAGAAAAAACGTTTCCTGTTGTAAGTGTTAAGTCGAATTCTAGTGCGGAGGTTGCTGCTTGAGAGAGCCCGTAGACCATCAGTAGTCCTAAACATCCGCCAATCAGACAAAGCACAACTGATTCCACCAGGAATTGGAGCAGGATGAAATAATTACGAGCTCCGAGTGATTTTTGAATGCCGATGATGGGAGTACGTTCCTTCACAGAAACGAACATGATGTTGGCAATTCCAAAGCCGCCTACCAGGATGGAGAAGCCTCCGATGATCCAGCCTGCAAGTCCTATTGTGCTGAATAAACTCTGCAGACTACTACTCAACAGGGAGGTCTCGTTGAGCGCGAAATCATCGTCTTCTTTGGGCTGGAGTCGACGCACGGAACGCATGGCTCCCTTGACATCCGCTTTCAGCTCGGGGTTGGGTACACCATCCGATGCTTTCACCAGAATGTAAGGGTCAAATTGGTCAGAACGTAAATTCACGAGATTGCGCGCGTAGTTCACAGGAATAATCACGTTGTTATCCGATGAATTCTCCAACAAACTGCTTCCTTCCTTTTGAACGACACCAATGACTGTAAATTTCCTACCACGAAGGGTAATTGATTGTCCAATTGAATTTCCGGTAGGGAAGAGTGCTCGTTCTACATCCGCACCTAGTAGGGCGATGTTCTTGCCGCTGTTCGATTCTGCTTCAGTGAAGTAGCGTCCATCTTTTAGGTCGAGTTGTTTGATGTCCTCGTAGTCGTGTGATACACATAGGATGGTAATATTCTCGGCCGAGTTACTCATGTACTTAGCCGTTTGTGCGCCAATTGGTGTAACATAAGCCACCGCAGAGGCTGCTTGTACACGACGATTGAGGTCTTGCATTTCTTTGTATCCGGGTAGTGGGCGGTTCATGTATTTCCACCAAGGATATTCCTCGCCGCCTTCCGGCACCCAGGGCCATTTTTGAATATAAATGACCGTGCTGCCAAGCGATTCGACGTCCTTTCGGATTTTCCGCTCTAAAGCATCAGTAACCGTGAAAACGGAAATGATGGCGAAAATTCCAATAGTAATTCCTAACAAAGACAGTATCGTGCGTAGCTTATTGACCCTAAGCGCTTCGAAAGCGAAAAGGAAACTCTCTCCGGTCAAACGCAGAAGTAATCTCGCGTGGGATATAGCCATCTTCCCCAAAGGTACACACCCGATTCCGTGCGGGAAAGGAGTCTTGTCAACATTTGTGAGTTCTTCTTGAGAAGAGTTTTCCACCATTTGAAGGAGTTAATAACAACCTGAAAAGCGCCGCCTGTTTTTTCCCGAACTTGCACGGGAATTAATACCATGGAGACACTTAAACCCATCCGAAGCGCCCTCGTTTCTGTCTATCACAAAGACCATCTTGAACCCATTCTTCTAAAGTTGAATGACTTTGGTGTCACCCTGTACGCGACGGGAGGAACGCAGGATTTCATTGAAAAAATCGGTTTACCTGTTGTCGCTGTCGAATCCCTGACCGACTATCCATCGATTCTGGGTGGACGTGTGAAAACATTACATCCCAAGATTTTTGGAGGAATTTTGAGTAGACGTGAAAACGCATCCGATATCGATGAAATGGAAGCGTATCAAATTCCATCTATTGACTTGGTTATTGTCGATCTTTATCCCTTTGAAGATACCGTGGCTTCCGGTGCCGATGAGGATGCTATCATTGAAAAGATTGACATCGGAGGTATATCACTCATCCGCGCTGCTGCCAAGAACTTCAAGGATGTGTTAATCATTTCTTCCCGCGATCAGTATGCTTGGCTAACCGAACTCTTAGATCAAAAGCAAGGAAAGTCGTCACAGGTAGATCGATACACCATGGCTACGCATGCCTTCAATGTCTCCTCACATTACGATACGGCCATTTTCCACCATTTCAATAAGCACCAAGCTGTATTGGCCTTCAAGGCAGATTTTCAATCGGCCAAAGTGTTGCGCTACGGAGAAAATCCCCACCAACAAGGCGTCTTTTATGGTCGGCTGGAAGATGCCATCGAACAGTTGCACGGGAAAGAGATTTCCTACAATAACCTGTTGGACATTGATGCGGCCATCCAATTGATTAGCGAGTTCGATGAGCCAACCTTTGCCATTTTGAAGCATAACAATGCTTGTGGTATTGCGAGTCGTCCTCAACTGCTGCAAGCATGGCAGGCCGCATTGTCTGCTGATCCAGTTTCCGCATTCGGTGGTATCTTGGTTGCCAACCGGGAAATTGACGGTCAGGTAGCCGCTTCCATGAACGACCTCTTTTTTGAAGTCTGTATTGCGCCTGCTTATTCGGAAGAAGCGATGACGGTATTAAAAACCAAAAAGAATCGTATTTTATTGATTAACAAGCAAATAGAATTACCTAAAAAGCAGTTCAGGAATTTATTGAACGGGGTGATGGAGCAGGACAGAGACCTTCGTTCGGAGTCGCCATCGGAAATGAAAACCGTAACCAACCTGGTCCCAAATGAACATGAACTTGCGGATTTGGCATTCGCGGTAAAATTGGTGAAGCATACCAAGTCAAACGCGATTGTTTTGGCTAAAAATCTGCAATTGTTGGCTAGTGGAACCGGACAAACCTCCCGCGTCGACGCTTTGCAGCAAGCGATTGCCAAAGCAAAGCATTTTGGTTTCGATGTTACAGGTGCGGTCATGGCCAGTGACGCTTTTTTCCCTTTCCCTGATTGTGTAGAAATTGCGCATCAGGCCGGAATTCACGCGGTTGTTCAGCCTGGTGGTTCCGTGAAAGACCAGGACTCTGTGGATGCCGCCAACCGTTTCGGGATGGCCATGGTAACAACAGGTATTCGTCATTTCAAGCACTGATAGATTAGTGTAACTTGCACCCTGGTTCTAGAGCCATAGTTGTTGTTCCATAGAACTTAAGTTTTATTCATGCGTATAGAGTAAACTTTAAGCAGTAATAATCAATCATCCAAATACGTCGGGTATTCACTCTTCAAAGACAAAAGATTCATGGGACTTTTTGATTTCCTCACCCAAGAAATAGCCATTGACCTTGGCACGGCTAATACGTTGATCATTCACAATGATAAAGTCGTGGTCGATGAACCTTCGATTGTTGCCATCGACCGTACTACCGGGAAGGTAATCGCGGTTGGCAAGCAAGCGATGATGATGCATGGCAAGACCCATGAAAACATCAAGACGGTTCGCCCATTGAAGGATGGTGTTATTGCAGATTTCGATGCAGCCGAGCACATGATCCGCGGGATGATTCGAATGATTAATCCAGGTCCACGACTTTTTCAACCATCGTTAAAGATGGTAATCTGCATCCCGTCTGGTATCACCGAAGTTGAAAAGCGCGCAGTGCGTGATTCCGCTGAGCATGCCGGCGCTAAAGAGGTGTATCTGATTCATGAACCGATGGCCGCTGCCATCGGGATCGGGATCGACGTTGAGGAGCCGATGGGTAACATGATCATCGATATCGGTGGCGGCACAAGTGAAATTGCAGTTATTGCGCTCGGCGGTATTGTTTGTGACCAATCTATCCGCGTGGCTGGTGACGTTTTCACCAATGATATCTGGGACTACATGCGTCGCCAGCATAATATCATGATTGGGGAGCGTTCAGCTGAGCAAATTAAAATACAAGTCGGATCTGCTTTGCCTGAATTGGAGAATCCACCAACGGATTTTGCGGTTCATGGTCGTGATTTAATGACAGGTATTCCCAAAGAAATTACCGTGAGCTATTCGGAAATCGCTCATGCGCTTGATAAATCAATTTCCAAGATTGAGGAAGCTATCTTAAAGGCACTCGAAATGACGCCGCCGGAGTTATCCGCCGACATCTTCCGTACGGGTATCTACTTGACCGGTGGTGGTGCCTTGCTCCGTGGACTGGATCTTCGGATTTCCCGTAAGACCAAACTGCCTGTTCACGTAGCAGAGGATCCGCTCCGTGCTGTTGTGCGTGGTACCGGAATCGCCTTGAAGAACATTGATCGCTTCAAGTTCCTGATACCGTAAGCTACATTCGCTTTTAACACTGCTTCGTTTGCAACTATTCTCCTCGGTTGCGACCATTCGGCTACCTATTCGGATATTTATTCAGTAGCATGGCGTACATTCTCCGTTGTCCTGTTGTAATTTTGACGCTTCTAGGACGCGGAAATGATTCCGGCTCCTTGACTTACAGCAACTGATGCGCAACCTCCTTTTATTCCTCTGGCGGTACAATTTCTTCATCTACTTTCTGTTGCTGGAAGTTTTTTGCATCTACCAGATTGCACAGAACAGTAATTTTCATCGGGCTAGTTTCGTTAATTCCACCAACCGTGTATCTGCTAAATTAAATACCGGTGTAAGTGCAGTGGCTGAATACATCAATCTTAAAGAAACAAATGAGGCGTTAGCTCGGCAGAACGCTGCCTTGAAGTCCATCCTTCCTGGCACCTTCTATATTGACAGTGTCAATCGCCAGGTACTCAATGACACGCTACACCATCAGCAATATGAATTCATGACGGCCAAAGTCGTCAATAACTCGATCAATCGTCGAAACAATTATCTTACCCTTGATCGAGGCAGTCTACAAGGGGTGAAACCAGAAATGGGTGTCATCTGTGCTGACGGCATTGTAGGGATCGTCAAGGATGTCTCTGAGCATTATTGTTCAGTGATCTCCTTTTTACATAAGGATAGTCGTGTAAGCGCCCGAATCAAGAAAAACGGCTTCATCGGTTCCTTGGTATGGGAGGGTTACGATGAGCAAATTGCAACGTTGAAGGATATTGCCAAGCACGTCAAGCTTGCTAAAGGAGACACCATTGTAACCTCGAGTTTTTCTACCATCTTCCCGGATGGAATTATGATTGGTCGGATTGATTATGTAAATGCCGGCACAGGAAATAATTTCCAGGATGTAAAAGTAAAGCTATCCACACCTTTCGGAAGCTTGACCTATGTCTACCTGGTTAGCAACCTCATGAAGGAAGAGCAACTAAAACTAGAGGAGAAGCAGACCAATGATCGTTAAGATACTTCAGCAATCCATCAGGTTCATCCTGCTTGTACTACTTCAGGTCGTGGTTCTAAATCATATTCAATGGTCCGGCTATGTAAATCCATACGTCTATATCTTATTCATCCTATTGCTGCCGGTAGAGACTCCAAAATGGGCACTGCTTACCAGTGGTTTTCTAATCGGCATTGCCATTGATATGTTTGGAAACACAGGTGGTTTGCACGCGGCTGCAACCGTAGCATTGGCTTTTGCTCGTCCGGGCGTACTTAGCTTGTTGGCTCCTCGTGATGGCTATGAGCCCGAAATGAGATTGGCGCCTCAGTCACTGGGCTTAAAATGGTTCGTCACCTACCTCGTTCTGCTGACGCTCATTCATCACCTGGTTTTATTCTACCTGGAAGTTTTCCGTTTCAGTGAATTCTTCCTTACCTTTTTCAAAGTCATTCTGAATGTAATTATCAGCGTACTATTGATGCTGATGGGTCAATACCTGTTCGGCAGAGCTGCCAAACGCAATGAACGTATCCTCGGGTAGAAAATCGGTCATCATCTTCATCATCCTGGCGGTCGGGTTGATTTACCTGTTGCGACTTTTTTACTTGCAAGTGGTCGATACGTCGTACATGGTTTCCGCCCGAAGTAACGTACTTCGAAATGTCATAGACTATCCTGCTCGTGGATTGATCTATGATCGTAAAGGAAATTTATTGGTGTACAACGAACCGGTCTACGATTTAATGATCATTCCCAAGCAAGCAAAGAAGGTAGATTCCGTAGAACTTTGCTCGTTGATTGGAATAACGCCGGAGGAGTATTCGATTAAATACCGGAAGGCAAAGGCCTATTCTCCAGTCAAGCCTTCGCTTTTTGAAAAACAATTATCAGTAGAAACATATGCTACCCTGCAAGAAAAGCTCTATAAGTTTCCAGGGTTCTATGTGCAACCGCGAACACTTCGTAAATACCCTGATCCGGTCGCGGCACATCTGTTCGGATATATCGGCGAGGTGGATACTACTACGACGCGAAAAAATCCGTATTACAAAGAGGGCGACTACATCGGAAAAAGTGGCATTGAACTTTCGTACGAGGAGTATCTTCGCGGAAGACGCGGTGTACGGGTCATGATGGTGGATGTTTTCAACCGTGAAAAGGGGAGTTTTCAAAATGGGCAATACGACACCGTAGCAATTGCAGGGGAAAATCTGACCATATCAATTGACGCAGCCATACAAATGATGGGCGAAGAGCTCATGGCGAACAAGGTGGGTAGTATTGTAGCCATCGAGCCTGAATCCGGAGAAATCCTCTGCATGGTTAGTGCTCCATCCTACGATCCTAATTTATTAGTCGGTCGCGCACGAACCAAGAATTATGCGCGCATGTTGCAAGATCCTTATAAGCCGTTGTTTAATCGATCTCAAATGGCGCTCTACCCACCAGGATCTACATTTAAAGTCGTAATGGCGCTGATTGCAGAGCAGGAACAATTGCTGTTCCCGTCCACCCGCTACCCCTGTGCTCATGGATATCCTCCCATGGGTGGTAAGCCGAAGTGCCACGCGCATCCTTCTCCGTTAGATTTGAAGGAGTCCATCACGCAGTCATGTAACAGTTATTACAGTTATGTATTCCGTTCGGTCATAGACAGTAAACGTTTTCCTTCCGTCGAAGCATCTTTTACGGATTGGCGTGCACGTATTGCCTTATTTGGAATTGGAGTAAAGTTGGATTCCGACCTTCCGAACATCCTGAAAGGATCCGTACCTACCATTGAGTACTACAACAAGTATTTCGGAAAGGGATCCTGGAAATCCTCTACCATCATTTCATTGGGTATCGGCCAAGGTGAGTTAGGTATTACTCCGCTGCAGAATGCCAATATCCTGGCG
This sequence comes from Candidatus Pollutiaquabacter sp., assembly GCA_947465495.1. Taxonomy (GTDB): domain Bacteria; phylum Bacteroidota; class Bacteroidia; order AKYH767-A; family 2013-40CM-41-45; genus Pollutiaquabacter. The sequence goes on from CANIAS010000027.1 coordinate 20,109, forward strand.
GCTGTAGCTAACCGTGGCTGGTATTATTCACCTCACGTTATTAAGGCAATCGGTGAAAAGAAATACCTGCCCAATCGTTTTAAGGTCAAGCATAGTCTCGGTATCGATGTCAGGTATTTTGAATCCGTCATCGATGGCATGGAAGGTGTGGTTGATCATGGCACGGCGGCTACCTCCAAGATCAAAGGAATCACTATGTGTGGAAAGACAGGTACGGCTCAGAATCCTCACGGGAAAGACCATTCCGTTTTTGTGGCTTTTGCACCGAAGGACCATCCTAAAATTGCCATTGCAGTGACCGTTGAAAATGCAGGATGGGGTGGAAGTTATGCAGCTCCGATTGCCTCTTTATTGGTCGAGAAATACCTCACCGATAGTATCAGCCGACCAGAAATCCTTCAGCGGATGAAAGAAGCCGTCATACTTCCCGAAGTAAAATTACCAAAGCCCGCGACAAAGGATACACTGAGTCTGAAACGAACTGTGGCAGACACACTGCGTTCCAAGAAGCGTCAATAATACGTGAATGCGCGAACAGAAAAGCATATTGCAAAACCTTGATTGGATGTTGGTAGGTATCTACCTACTGATGATTTTCATCGGATGGATGAACATATACGCCGCCGTGTATAACGAGGAACATAAAAGTCTGTTTGACTTGTCGCAGAACTACGGACGACAAGCCATTTGGGTTAGCGGTGCCCTGATCATTGCTCTAATGATATTGATTATTGATGGGAAGTTTTACGCTGCTTTTTCTTACCCCATCTTCGGGTTGATACTACTGCTCTGTCTAAGTACATTCGCCTTTGCCAGAGATGTGAAAGGCTCCTATGGCTGGATCGATATCGGTAGTTTTAAGTTACAACCGGCAGAATTCGCCAAGTTTGCAACCAATATGGCGTTGGCAAAATATCTCAGCACGTTGGGTATACGAATGCAGGACCTTCGTACTAAGATAATTTCATTCCTAATTATCGGTGTGCCAGGTGCCATCATCTTATTGCAAAACGATACTGGCTCAGCCATGGTATTTGGGTCTTTTATTTTTGTGTTGTATCGTGAAGGTTTGTCCGGCAATGTATTGCTGCTCGGCTTTTTTGTCGTTGTGCTATTCGTGATTTCATTGTTGGTGAAAAAGACAGTCCTCTTCGGTATCATTGCAGGTGCAGCACTCGTTTTTTATTTTCTCGTTCGCAAGACACGCAAGAACATCCTGATCATCGTTGCGGGCGCGCTTGTGGCAGCGGCCATTGTATTCAGCGTCGATTATGTCTATAACAACGTATTGCAATTGCACCAGCGTACCCGTATCGACGTGTTATTGGGAAAGGAGTTGGATTTAAAAGGAGCCGGATATAATGTCAATCAAAGTAAAATAGCCATCGGTTCAGGTGGGTGGTTTGGGAAAGGCTTTTTACAAGGCACGCAGACTAAATTTGATTTCGTGCCGGAGCAAAGTACCGACTTTATTTTTTGTACGGTCGGCGAGGAGTGGGGATTCATGGGAAGCCTGGTGGTCATTGGTTTATTCCTGCTGCTGCTGGTGCGAATCATTGTGATTGCTGAACGACAACGCTCACAGTATACCAGGATTTACGGGTACGGCGTGGCCTCTATTCTGTTCTTTCACTTAATGATCAATATCGGCATGACCATCGGACTAGCCCCTGTCATCGGAATCCCGTTGCCTTTCTTCAGCTACGGAGGATCCTCACTTTGGTCTTTCACGATTCTCTTATTTGTATTTATAAAACTGGATGCGTATCGCTTCCAGATACTTCGGTAGTACGAACTTGCTGGGTATAAAAAAAAGCCGGCTAATGAGGCCGGCTTTACGTTTAATGTATTTTCTATTAATAGAATCGTCCGCGATTGTCTTCGATGGACGCTTCATCTTTTAAGGCATTCAGCACTTCGTATTCGCTACGTGATTTACGTTGCTCAGAAAGTTGTTGCTTATTGCCAGTGTAATCGGTGGTAGGAGTAGGAGTGGTGAATGATTTAACAAAGACCACACATACGCCGTTGTCGCCAGCGATTGGTTTGGATGTCTGACCAGCTTTTAATCCGAAAATAGTACCAACGATCTTTGGTTCACTGCCCAAGGATTGTACATAAGGATTAGTGAAAGAGATATTGTCTGCATCTGTAGCAGCCGTGTTGAGTTTTTGTGCAATCTCATCGACAGACTTCCCGCCGGTTGAGTTGACCTTTTCAATCAGCATTTCACCTTTCTTTTGCTTGCGTACTTCCACAGTTACCTGTTCGCGTACGGCATCCAATGGAAGGGTTCCTTTTTCGCGGATATCAGTGAGCTTGGCAATGACATATTTGTCACCGAATGTGAAGACTTTAGAAAGGTCATTCACGTTTGCTTGATAAGCCCAACGAACCATCTCACGAGGCTGATCAAGTCCAGCTACGTTTTTATCGGTTTCACGCAAATTATCAGCGATACGCTTGTTAAGGCCCTCTTTCACAATAGCACTGTCGAACTGAATCGCATCCGTGTATTGAGAAGCGAAGTTGCTGGCTTTAGCGTAAATGGCATCGTAGGTTTTCTGAGAAGGCTCAATTTTACGATCAATGACCGCAACTTGTACCTGACGACTCGTCGTTCCTTTGCCGGTGATTTCAATTAAGTGAACACCAAATTGGGTGGTGACGATAGGGAAGTCGCCCACTTTGCCATCGAAACATGCATCATTGAATTGAGTAACCATGGCTCCAGGACGGAACCAACCTAAATCTCCGCCTTTGACAGCCGATCCTTGATCTTTGGAATAGGTGGTTGCCAAGGATGCAAAATCAGCACCTTTCTTAATTGCAGTGCGAAGGCTGTCAGCTGTGGCACGTGCTTTGGCTGTATCGCCATTCTCAATAGATAATAGAATGTGGCGAGCTTTAACAGAGTCAGCGACCATCTTCTCGCCCATCAGTCGTGCAACTTTGACAGATCCACCATCTTCATAAGGGCCGATCACAGTTCCTGCTGAAGCAGAAAACATGATGGAGTCGATGGCTGGAGCCAGAGTGCCTTTTGCGTGATAGCTGGAATCATACGGCGTATCGCTGTTACGATTAACAGCAGCTGCAACATCTGAAGTAGAAGCGGCTGTGAGTTCTGTTTTACGATCGTTGATCCATGTAGCAGTTTCCTGACGATCTTCAGCCGAAGGCATAACATCAAAAGTGATGTATTCCACCTTGCGGATGGTTTCAGCTTGCTTGTATTTAAACGCGTTGGCTGAGTAATAGGATTTTAAATCACTCTCTTCGATCTTAACGCTACTGTCAGGCATGCTGTTGTAATCCATGCGTACGAAACGGATCGCAGCCAAACGACCTGCGTCGGTGTAATTGGCTTTTGCTTCTGCAGTGGTCACGTAAACACCGCCTTTGATCAGGTTGCGATATTTTTCAGCAATCCGCTCGTCACGAATAGCAATTTCAAAATTCTTCCATTGCTTTTGAACAGTCTCATCGCGATTAGGAAGGTCTTTGAGGAATTTTAATACCTGATTCTTGTCAAATTGCTTCGTGTTAGGATCCGTAAATGCCTGCTGAACTTGCGGATGTGGATTGTTGCCTGCAATAAGGTCGAAAAGTTCTTCCGGACTGCAAGAGAGGCCAAGCAATTCGTATTCTTTACCGAGGGTATTGTCGTTCACGAACATGTTCCATGCTTGTTCACGAAGCATGTCTGTTGTGTTTTGATCGACATTGTCCTTGTTCGTGTTCTGCTTGTAGTTTTCGGTGAGAACATCTACGCGTTTTTCGAACTCAGGATAACGGATTTTTTCTCCGCCAATGACTCCGAGGACATCGTTGTCACGATTAAGCAATCCGGTGTTCGAGGTGACAAGGTCACCGAGGATGAAAAGCAGCATGGACACACCGACAATTCCAATTAAGAGTCCAACGCGCTTACGAATACTTCCAATGACGGCCATAGTTAGGTCGTTTAGTTAGATGGGTTAAACAATAGATGATGACAATTGAACCGTATTGTTACAAAACACTGGTTATCAGCAAATTGAACTCAATATACAGTTCTCTTGACGGTAAAGAGTCGCGAATATACGAAAATAATGATATGTAAGTTGCCGAAATCTGGCTTAGACTTCCCGGTCGATGGTCAATTTGACCTGATCAATTCGGTTGCTTTTAACCTTTATGGCCACAATAGTAAAAGGCGGGATGACGACCTTTTCCCCAGGTTCAGGTACATTTTCGTGCTGGTGCAGGATGAACCCTCCTAGCGTTTCGTAGGCCTCGTGTTCAGGCAGATTGAGGTCGTATTTCTTGTTCAGGTAATCGATTTCCAGCCTGCCTGAAAATATGTATTCGTTGTCAGCGGTTTGCTTCTCAACTTCTTCAGGTGTATCGTGCTCGTCCTGAATATCACCAAAAATTTCTTCCATCAAATCCTCCAGTGTAGCCATGCCGGAAGTTCCGCCAAATTCATCTACTACCACTGCAACGCTGCGGTGTTGGTTGGTGAATTGTTTCAATAATTCATTCGCGCTCATGGCTTCCGGAACAATGTTAACCGGCAGCATCACTTCACCAATGGAAGTGGGTTGCTTGAACATTTCGGAAGAGTGAACAAAGCCGATGATGTTATCGATGGAATCGCGATAGACCAGAATCTTGGATAACTTGGTCTCCACGAACAAACGGTGCAGTTCACCAACCTCATCGGTAACGTCTACCGCAACAATTTCATTGCGTGGGATCATGCACTCTCGCACTTTCACATCCTTAAAATCCAACGCATTTTGAAAAATTCTAATTTCAGCATCAAGCTCCTCCGCTTGTGGGTTTTTATTTGTCAACTCACGGATGTATAGGTCAAGATCTACGTGTCCAAAAACAGGCTTTTCATCCAAAATCTGTACTCGAAAAACCAATTTCATGAAGAGTTTCGTGATGCCTAATACCAGCCAAACAACTGGGTACAACAGGTAGTAAACTATCTGTATCGGTACGGCCAGAAAGTTCAGGATGCCATTGGGATTAATACGAAAAACAGCTTTGGGAATGAATTCGGCAGCAACCAGAATGATGAGCGTACTAAGAATGGTTTGAACGGTCAGTACAATGAACGATGTGCGAATAGGAGCAGGAATATGTGCGCTCACAACCTCCGGTGTCATCAGGTGCTCCGTCATGTGAATTCCATAAACGACCAGTGCCACGTTATTGGCGATTAGCATCGTGGCGATGAAATGGGATGGCGCTTTCACGAATCGCCAAATGAGCCGGGCTGAAAAATTACCCTGACTGCGCTCCAGTTCTATTCGAAGCTTGTTCGATGAAAGGAAGGCGATTTCGCTACCAGATGCGAACGCGCAACACAAGAGGGTTAAAAAGATGATCGTCCAATCGGACATAGTAGCAGTTCAACAATGAAGTTCAAAGGTAACAATCGGATTGGTTGCTTTATCGGCACAAAGGAACCTAATGCGGATCTATTTGCGATCATTGTTGCTCGGAGAGCCTGAGAGAATCTTCACGCCGTGTAGCAAAATGGTGTTGATTGTACCTAATAAAGCAGCGAGTACTAGGTTGCGAAGCAGGTTGTCTTCGAAATTATCTGGCCATATGGAATACAAGGACTCGAATACGATGAACCAGAACACCAGGTAAATGATGAAGAAGTAAATAAATCGGGTCACTAGGTGCCCACTCATTAGCTGATAGATACGGTTCATAGTGGTTCAGTGATTCGGTTTTGCGTCGTCTGATTCTTGAATAATGCGTTGCCTCCGACGTGTCGCATACATTATTATGGAAAAGGTGGTGACTACTAGCATCCAAACAGCGGATAACCATCCTTGCGCGAAGAATTGGTAAGCCGAAACAGCGCCACTAATTAGTGCAATCGCCAGCCAAAGCATTTCAAGAATCCGTAGCATGCTCCTGTGTTTTTACAGAAATGATCCCTTTGATGTTAAAGATACGATATCGGCTGAAATCCTGATTGGCTTCGAAACCATTTCCATAAATGATCTCATCCTTAGTGGTTATCTTAACGAATTCGTCACTCGTAAGTTTCTGCGTTCGCTCATCCCAAATTAGGTGCTCGGTGTTGAGCTGGTCGCCTTTTTCGTTGACCACCAAAACGTTTTTACGCGCCTCCATCTTCAATTCACGGTCGTAGCGTATGGCATAGTCTGCTTGCAAACGACTTGTCACATTCATACCATCGTCATAGAAAATGGCTTTTACGCCTTTCGTCATCTCTGTGTAGGGCCGTTCTGCCTCGTAGCGTTCCAGTAATGGCGCAGTCACTTCTACTTTTACATCGCCTGAGTCGCTATACAAAATCTTGATGTTCCGAGCAGATTCCACCGGACCTACTTTGCCTTTTTGATATAATTTCACCTTGTTTAGGTCGTTTTCACACGAAAAAAGTCCTGTTGCGAACAGCGTAAGCAGGACTATTTGATCAAAATTTCTTCGAAGGCGGAGTATCACCCTGCAAACCTAGCATGTGAAAACCATTTCCCCAATTATCTTTCAAAAGACTTGGGCTGATTCTTTGGGTTAATGGTAGTTAATGTTGTAGAATAAACGAGCGAAAAAGCTACATTTGGCCTCCCTAAAAATTACCTACCAACCATGAAAAAATCAGTGTTCGTCCTATCCTTGGCAGCGGTTGCCGCACTCGGAAGTGGCATTTACAGCTGCACCAGCAGTGCTGGTAGCAAAGGTGTCGGCATCGAAACGGCAAATTTCGACAGCTCCTTTGCTCCTGTGTCCGATTTCTATAACTTTTCCAACGGTGGTTGGATCACAGCAAATCCGATTCCGGATGATCAAGTTCGCTGGGGTACTTTCAGTATCCTGCGCGATAATAATAAGATGCACCTCCATGAATTGGCGGAAGCCGCTTCCCAAAAGGCAAATGCGCCGAAGGGTAGCCCAGATCAATTGGTAGGCGACTTTTGGAAATCTGCCATGGATACCGTGGCTATCGAGGGCAAAGGCTTAGCTCCCATTAAGTCCGAAATGGAATCCATTGATAAGATTACAGATATCAAGGGTGTTTTAGCCATGGTGGCACATATGCAAGCCTATGGCGCAAGTCCTATGTTTGGCTTCTATCCCGGACAGGACCCTAAGAATAGTGAAGTCGTAGTGCCTCAAATTTACCAGGGTGGTATTTCATTGCCAGATCGTGATTATTACGTAAAAGATGATTCACGCTCCAAAATGATTCGTGATGAATATGCGCGTCACTTGACGAACATGTTCAAGATTTATGGCCTTGATGAGAAACAAGCCACTGCCAATGCGGCAACTGTTTTGCGTATCGAAACAGCATTCGCTAAGGCTTCCATGACTCGTGTGGAATTGCGCGATCCATTTAAAACATACAACAAAGTCAGCATCGCCGGATTGGATTCATTAACTCCATCTCTTAAATGGGCCGACATGCTTGATCAAATGGGAGTTCCTCAACACTACGATTACCTCGTTTTGGGTCAGCCGGAATTCCTTAAAGCGCTTCAACAGCAATTGAAAGGCGTTTCTGTAAACGACTGGAAAGTGTACCTGAAATGGAATCTGTTACACTATGCCGACAATCTTACAACTGCGGAGATGGAAATGGAGTCATTCCGTTTCTTTAGCCAAACACTGAATGGTCAGAAGCAGATGCAGCCTCGTTGGAAGCGTGTCATCGACATGATGGATGGCATGCTGGGAGATGCACTCGGACAGATGTACGTTGCTAAATACTTCCCACCAGATGCAAAGAAAAAAGCCGACGAGCTTGTCAGTAACCTGATTGCCGTATACGACGACCGTATCAAACAGCTCGATTGGATGAGCGATGCAACCAAGACCAAAGCGCTGGAAAAATTGCACACCATCATGCGCAAGATTGGATATCCTGACAAATGGAAGCAATACGAAGGATTGGTAATTACAGGCGACAATTATTTTCAGAACGTGGTGAACGCCTCTATTTGGGCAACCAAAGATCAGCTCGCTAAAATCGGCCAACCAGTGGATCGTACAGAGTGGGGAATGACACCTCCAACGGTGAATGCCTATTACAATCCGCAACTCAACGAGATCGTTTTTCCTGCCGGTATTCTCCAGCCTCCATTCTTCAACGCGCAGGCCGACGATGCTGTCAATTACGGTGGCATCGGTGCCGTAATCGGTCATGAAATCACCCATGGCTTCGACGATGAAGGTCGTAACTACGACTCAAAAGGTAACCTGGTTAATTGGTGGCAGCCGGAAGATTCTGCAAAATTCGGTGCCAAAGCTCAATTGATCATCGATCAATTCAATGGCTTTACCGTACTCGATACGTTGCATGTCAATGGTGAACTCACGCTCGGCGAGAATATCGCTGACCTTGGTGGTATCAGTATTGCCTACGAAGCATTCAAGCGCACAGCGCAAGGCAAAGGTGATAAGAAGATTGATGGCTTGACACCCGATCAGCGCTTCTTCATTGGCTTTGCTACCGTTTGGGCCGGTAGTATTCGTCCTGAAGCTGCTGCACAGCGCATCATTACCGATCCACATTCTCCAGCTGAATATCGTGTAAATGGCACATTAAGTAATCTGGACGAATTTTATAAAGCATTTGGCGTGAAAAGCTCCGATGCTTTGTATCGCCCTGATTCGCTACGTGCCAAAATCTGGTAATTCGTATAGCTAAATATGCAAGAAAGAACGCTGTCCATTGGATAGCGTTCTTTTTTTGTGGATACTCCATTAGACTTCCTACTTTAAATCGGAGTATCTTTGCGTCCTTTACCAGTAAACTATTATGCCGGTGTCGGGATTCGAAGAATTTAAACTCAATAAGCAGCTACTGACTGCTTTATCGGAGGCGGGATTCGCTGAGCCGACGGACATTCAGCGTCAGGCCATACCCCGTATTCTTGGTGGTCAGGATGTATTGGGAGTGGCGCAGACTGGTACCGGTAAGACTGCAGCATATGTATTGCCCGTCTTGATGAAAATTAAATTTGCTCAAGGTCATGATCCTCGTGCGCTTATAATCGTTCCTACGCGTGAACTCGTTGTTCAGGTATGTCAGCATATCAGTGTCTTGGGTAAATACACCGACCTACGTACGGTCGGATTGTACGGTGGAGTAGGACCGAAGTCACAAATTGAGCTGTTGGAAGCAGGCGTAGACATCTTGGTAGCAACCCCAGGACGTTTAATGGATCTATACCTTGAAGGACATGTTGCCCTGAAGAAGATTCAAATCTTTGTGATGGATGAAGCGGAACGATTGCTCGATATGGGTTTTAAGCCACAGATCAATCGTATCCTAGAAGTAGTGGCGCGCAAACGGCAGAACTTATTATTCTCAGCCACTTGGAGCAACAAGGTTAAACGAATCGCGGAAGATTTTCTAGAGTCTCCTACTGAAGTTCGAATTGATCCTCAGACCCGTACAGCTAAAACTGTATCGCAGCTCGTCTATTTTTCGCCCAATATCAAATCCAAGATCGCCTTGCTTGACAGGATTCTTGTGGATCATCCTGCCAAGACGATTGTGTTTTGTAAAACTAAAACCGCGGCTACCAATGTATTCAAATACTTGTCTCGTGTTGAAGGTGATGATCAGGTGCGTTTAATACATGGCAATAAAGCTCAAAACGCACGACTCAATGCTATTCAAGCTTTCCGTGAATCGGACGTGAATTATCTGGTCACAACCGATGTTGCTGCCCGCGGCATTGATATTCCGGCAGTGGGTTTGGTTGTGAATTTTGACGTGCCGCTGGTGTACGAAGATTACGTTCATCGCATTGGTCGTACAGGACGCATTTTTAATACTGGCGCTTCCATTACGTTTTGCGCTCCTCAGGATGAATATCACCTTCGCAAAATTGAGAAGCTTATCGGAGAGAAAATTCCTGTGAGTGAAGTTCCCGAAGGTGTGCTCGTGTCAGAAACACCATTCGAGGAAAAGCAGGCGCAATTGCGAGAGATTGATCTACAGCGTAAGAAGGAAGATCCTGAGTTCAGGGGAGCCTTTCATGAAAAAAAGTGGAAGAAAAAGAAATGATTCCATGAAGACGACTGCCGCTAAAAACAGTTCGTACGTGCTTCTCCTCATATTGGCAGGTGTATGGGGAAGTTCTTTCATTCTGATGAAGCGTGGATTGCTTTGTTACACTCCTATGCAAATTGGGTGTTTGAGAATGTTGTGTGCCATGTTGGTGATGACGCCCTTCCTGATACGTGGATACCGTGAAGTTCGGCCCGAACACTGGAAATACCTTGTAGCGACAGGCGTCTTTGGGAATGCCATACCATCGGTTTTATTTCCATTAGCAGAAACAGGCATCAGCAGTGCATTGGCAGGAATGATCAATACATTGACGCCTATTTTCACGTTGATTCTTGGCGCCGCAGTATTTGGAATGTCAGTTACCAAGCATCGGATTATTGGATTATTGATCGGACTGGCAGGAGCCATTCTTCTCATTGTAGGAGGAAACGGAGCTATCAGTGCTGATGCACCGGTGTTTCCTGCATATGTCGTGGCTGCCACTATCTGTTATGCCATTAGTCTGAACATTCTTCGGCATAAATTGAACACGCTTGATCCATTGACCATCACGTCCTTCGCGCTTTTTTTTATTGGAATGCCAATGGGGGCGATGTTGTTCACCACTGATTTTATAGAGAAGACTCTCGCCGGCCCCGACGACTTTATGGGTCCGCTTAGCAGGACAACAGCAATTAGTTTTGCGGCTGTTTTTATTTTGGGTGTACTAGGTACTGCCTTGTCGACGGTGGTTTTTAATAAAATCATCCAACGTTCCGGAGCACTGGCTGCTTCTTCCGTCACCTACCTGATTCCAGTCGTTGCAACGGTTTGGGGGCTCTTGGATCACGAAACCATCGGACTTCTGCATGCCGCCGGACTTACATTGATTCTTTCCGGTGTTTACTTGATCAATGTTA
>CANIAS010000028.1 GCA_947465495.1 Candidatus Pollutiaquabacter sp.
ATCTTTTCTAATCGCTCCAAGGGTTCCCCTGTGAAGCTCTCGTGCAAGTGCACAATTGATTCCAGCACGACTTTTCTGTCAAAAGGTTTTTTCAAATCCTTTTTGTCAATCAAGGTGAAAATGAGCGGTCGCTCCAGTAAGGACTCGTCCTCAAATAATAGTTGGCTGAGGATGTTTTCGTATTTCCTTAATAGGTAGGCTTTGCGATTAGCTCGTTGAGTTTTTACAATGCGACTTGACATGATAATGAACAACAAGATCAGTATCAGTGCAACAAATACTAATGTCGTGGCAATTAGAACACGCAAATGAAGCGGGAACGAATAAATCGTTCGGTCCATCTCTTCGGAGGTGTACTGAATGTCAGACCAGTTTATTTGTAGTAGTCGATTCAACGTAGGTGTTTAGTAGGCAATTATGGAATTAGGGTGGACGATAATTTTTGATGGAAAGGTCCGTTTACATTATTCTGTTTTTGAAAGCAATTCCGTTAATTCCGTTTCTGCAAATTTCCTTCGTTCTGCCAAGTAACTTTTAAGGCCAGGAATGAAATTTCCAGGATCTAATGGATCTCCAATAGTTGATTCAATATTGGTATCAAAATCTGTGTTTGAATACATCTTATTCACGTCGGCGTATACGGATACGCGGATACGCAGGGTGAGACTATCTATTGTGTGTCCAATTCGCTCCGGTTGAAAGTCGTTGTAAAGCAGGTTTTCTACAATCCTTAAATACCTTTTACGCAAGTATTTGTTTTGAATAATCGTTTTCTCTAGTAATGGGCGAGATCCTGTATAAGGCACTGAGTCTGGTGTGATGACGCTCATTCGGGTTAATTGCGGGAAGTTCAGGATTGGGTTCCATGCAGCAAATGAATAGTTTCCGTCCAACGAAATCCAGTACCATTTGAAGGTTAAACTGTCGTGATACAAAAAGTAGTTGTGTGGATAGAACATGTTGTAAGCATCAATATTCCCGATCAGGTTGTTGATGGCCCATGCCTTCATACACTGATCAATATCAATGCTAGACTCCAGCCGCTTCATGTAGTCCATTTCTGAAAGCGTGGTGTCGTTAATGGATTTGATTAGTTTGATTAAGTCTCCCCAGTCGTTTTTCGAATGGTTGTTGCGTAGTATGTACTTTTGAATGTATTTATTTTGGTCGCTGCCATAATAGGCCAGATTGGCCAATGGTTCACCTTGAAATAAATTTCCTCGATTATCGTTGAATCTGTTCCGAAGGAAGATGTCGTCAATGTTTTCTGTCACCAAGTAAAGTCCGAGATACTTGTCGTTCAGGTACACCTTGGCGTAGGTAGCTCTGGGAGCTGGCAAGTTGTACTTCTTCATGATGTCCAGGTATATTTTCTCACGCACCATGGTAGGATCCTTGAAGTTGTTATTCAAGTTGATCTCTTGTAAACCATGCAGGTCCTGGCCTTTAATGAAACGGTTAAATTTAATTCGAAACGGTTTTTTCTTTCCAGGGTAAAATTGATAGGATGATTCGCCTTTGAATCGTATACCACAGGCATAAAAGGTTTTACCATCTACGGTAATTGCAGCTTGCATGTACATTGGTATCTCCAGTGAATCTTGCTGCTTTTTGTAATACGTTAACGAGTCCCAGTAATTACATTCATTAAAGGAGATTCGAATAGTGTGGATGGAGTCTTTGTCGAAGAAAGATTTGCCATAATCTTTCTTCGCAGGTGTTTTTACTTGAGAATTAGCAGATAGTTGGGTCAGTAATGCGGTAATAAGCATTAAGATGAACGAAAAGTACCTGCTGCCTAGAAGGCGGTATTGATTCATGGTATTAGAAATTCGTTTTTAATTGTAGACCTAACGATACACGCTGATAAATAGCGTTTTTACGTAATTCCTGATTTGCGTAATTGATGTCGCCTTTAATGTAGTATCGTCCAAATGCTCGTTGTTGGAGCTCAAAGCCTATTTGCCAGGTGGTCAATTTGGTGATGGTCTGGCTGTAATACCTTCTGTCATCGGGCGATTCACCATATCCTAATCGCATTCCAATGTAATGGTCGGCGTCCCCGAGATACCTGCGTAGGCGGAAGAAATAAGTTTGGGAAGAGTTCTGTATGATGTTAAGATCGCGTAAGGTGTCATTTTGACGCGGCGTTAAGAACATCCTGAATGATATCCAGTAATTCTTGTAGTAGTTGGAAAGACTCGTCGTGTAAATGGTGGTGCTAGTAGTGAATTTTAAATAACGAATTCCCCCTGAAAGCTCGAAGTTGGCAGGTAGTTTCTGGTAGACTTCGGCGCCGTAATTCTGTTGCGGATAAATTTTAGAAGTAGAGGTTCCCACTGTGGCGTCTACGTAGGAAGTAGGTGTGAAGTGAATATAGGATTCTATTTCATATTGGACGCCTTGTTTTGAAAAACGTTCCGCTGCATTTCCTCGCATGATGATTGATCCGAACTTGAATGAACGGCCAATCTCAGCAGAGAACTGCTGTTGAGGTTTATAATCTTTGTTAAAAAAGTCGGCGTCGTAACCAACTTGGATCTGGTTATTCAGTCGATCTGCATCCAACGAGATCATTAAATTAAGGGCTTCCTTGTTTCCGGGATTCACATCGATCACGCGTCTCAACGTGATGGCAGCGCTTTCTTCATCATCTTGTTTGATCTGTACTTTCGCTTTTTTAATTAGCAGATCTTCGGAGGTGGGATAGGAGGCGAGTCCAAGTCTTAGGTAATCCGATGCAACGTCGTAATTGTTAGTCCATGTCTCAACGTCTATCAATGCCAGTAATGCATCAAGGTCGTTTTCTTTTTCTATCAGGACACGGCTCAATTCTGTGCGAGCGTTATCGTATTGTTTGTCCCAGGCATAGGTTCGCCCCATGTACGTCCTAACCTCATAATAGGTAGGAGATTTTTCAAGAATTTTCTGGCAAATGCGTCGTGCTTGATCTGTGTTGCCAGAGTTGCCATAATTACGAGCTTGGCGGAAGAGTGCATCGATATCCGTTTTTTCTGTAATAACAATGGTGGTATCTCTTCCTCGCGTCTGAGCAGATACACGATGCCCAGTCAGCAAGATGCTTCCCAAAAAAAGAACTATAAATAGGGTATTAAGGGCTGTTTTCAATAATGCGAAAGAAGGAAATAACTCGCGTAAAGATTGTGAAAATGCGGCAAAAAGTTAATCGGAAAAGTCAAAAATATTACAACAATTTCAGGTGGATGAAACCGCTTTCATCAGTAGTTTTTTGACACGTACAGAAAGTTCGTTCGGACTGAAGGGTTTGGTAATAAAATCATCCGCACCCAATTGAAATGCTTCCAACACGGTTTTTTCCAAACCGATGGAAGATACAATGATAATTGGTGTTTGAAGCCCTAAATCCTTACGTATTTGGTGGACAATTTCTAGTCCGGTCAGGTAGGGCATCATGATGTCGGTAATGATAAGATCGGGATTCTCCTTGCGAACTTTTTCAAGGGCTTCTTTTCCATCTGCTGCAAGCAGAATTTCATACCCTTCTTTCCGAAGACGGAATTCCACCATCTTCAATACCATTTCATCGTCTTCACAAACCAGAACTTTCATAATTCACTCATCTTTGTCACCGACAAGATAAGGGTTTACCTCATTGATTCCAACTCGTACCTCAGCTGAGAGAAGATGGAGTTACTGACATTTTGCACTTGGGTTAAAAGTACATCTACATTCTTAGGTTCCTCCGGCGTGTCTAGCGTCAACCGTTCAATTTCACCCAAGGCTTTTTGAATGTCGTGCAGTCCGATGTAAGTAAAGGAGGGCTTGATGCGATGAGCGATTTGGCGTAACTCTTCCCAGTTTCGTTGCTTGAAATGCTCATTCATTTCCTCTAAAGCCAGCGGCGTCTTATTCAGAAAAATCTCAATCATTTCGATGATGAATTCATCGTTTCCATCGGATATCTGTTTTAGGTAGGATAAGTTGATGCGGCATCCCGTGTTAATCGGTAAGGAGCGCGCACTGGACTGGCTGTCCTTTCCTGGTGATGGTCGCTGCAATAGCATGGGACCATCGTATCCCCACGCTTGATTTCCCGAATTTGGAATTTGAAGTTGTGGCATGTTGAAAATCCCTGCTTCATTCTTTGTTGCAGAGGCTTCGGTGTACGAAGATTGTTCCTGTTTAGTTAGCGCGTGAATGGTTTTTTTAAGTGTTTCAGGCGAATAGGGTTTGCTGATATATCCGTTCATTCCACTGACAATGCATCGTTCCATCTCACTTTGCGTAGCGTGGGCTGTCATAGCCATAACGGGGGTATTTCGAATTCGTTCACAAATGTCTTTTCGGATTAATTCGGTGGCTTCATAACCGCTCATTTCCGGCATTTGTATGTCCATCAAAACAATGTCATACTGATTTTCACGAAGATGTTCTAATGCGATCCGTCCGTTTTCGGCCAGGTGTACTTCCACACCCCAGTCGCCTAGTAGTTTTTTGGCAATGAATTGATTGACATTATTATCTTCTGCTACGAGGATACGCATGCCGTCCAGGCTGATGGAATCTACTTCTGAAACACTTGGTCGCAATAACTTGGATTCATCGGTAATATCATAGGTAATGTCAAAGAAGAAGCTACTTCCTTTTCCAGGAGTACTTCGCACAAAAATTTTTCCACCTTGTAATTCAACCAGACGTTTTACAATGCTGAGTCCAAGTCCAGTTCCACCGAATTTACGGGTAGTATCATTGGAAGCTTGTTTGAAGGAATCGAAAATTTGCTCGATACTTTGCTTCGGAATGCCAATGCCAGTATCCGTTACTTCGAATCCAACAACCACCTGGTCATGCTGCAGTTTTTTAGTCATCAATCGCACTTTAATGCTCCCTTTTTCGGTGAACTTAATCGCGTTGTTGATCAGGTTATTTAGAATTTGTGTCAGTCGGGTTGGGTCACCAACGACTGCGGCAGGAATCATTGGATCTACTTCAATGCTAAGTGACAATGATTTCTCCAGTGCTTGATTACTGAATAGCTCAATGGTTTGCATGCTAATGTCCGATAGGCCAAAAGCAGTTCGTTCAAACGTCATCTTACCTAGGTCAGCCTTGGAGAAATCCAGGATATCGTTGATAATGACTAATAAATTGCTGGAGCTTTTTTGAATTTGCGCTGCATAAAATTCCTGTTCGTTACTCAAGCTTGTTTTTAGCATCATTCCCGACATGGAAATGATCGCATGCATTGGTGTGCGAATTTCATGGCTCATATTGGCAATGAAGTGCTGCTTCATTTCTGCTGCTTCTTCTGCCATTTTCTTAGCGCGAGTCAGGTTGGTTACATCGGTGGCCACACCGGTTACTCCTTTTACGCGATCGAATTCGTCATAAGTAGGGGAGTAGAAAATCTCGAAATAGAATTCGCCGGCATGAACAACAACGTTCCCCGATTCCCCGGCCAGTCCTTTTAAGTACAAAGATTCCGCCATCGGAACGGTAGTTGACAGAAATGATATGTGTTTCCCGACAATGTCTGATGATTGGAATCCAAGGGGCGCAATTCCTTTGCCATCGAATAAAATGAAGTGACCATCCTTATTTAAGGAGAACAATACAATGGGAGATGTATTGATTACTGTCTGCAACTGATCTTGGGTCTCTTTGAGTTTGCGTTCTAGTTGTTGTTTCTTTAAGCGCTGTTCGCGGGCCTGATAGACCGATACAAGTTTCTGCATGCATCGATCCTTTTGAATTTCATCTTTAGTCATATAATCATGAGCGCCGTTCCGCATTGCATCTACAGCATTGTGGATGACGCCATGAGTCGTCATGATGATAATTAAACTATCAGGAGATTGGTTGCTAATTTCTTTTAAAGCACTGATGCCATCTGAACCGGGCAAGTTGTAGTCTAAAAAAACACAGTCAAAAGCATTGGCTGAAACCTGCACTATGGCATCTTCTGCGTCTTCAGCAAAATACAATTCAGTGGAAAAATCGCAAGAACGAAGGGTTTTGGAAATCGTCATTCTGTCAACAATATCGTCTTCAACGATCAGAATGCGCAAATGCTGAGTTTTCATCCAGATGTAAACTAAACCGGAGAGGGGTATTCCTATACCGGTAGTTCGCTATAATAGACCGTTTTAAGGCCTATAATGAATGAAAATCAAGGTAGTTCTTACAGCTTACTGGTATTGCTTGAAGTAAAATTCAATTAATTTATAGAAATCGCGGGAGTCAAAATTCGATTTTCCACTGATAAAATCCTCGGTAGCCTTTCCAATTTCAGGTGGGGAAATAAAACCATCTCGGTTAATGTCAATATCCTTAAATAAGACCGGGATTTCAGTAAGCGCACTTTTGCTGATCGTGGACCCCCTCGTGCCAGTATTTAGTCTGTCAAAGCTTTGAAGGTACTCGACAATGGCAGGCAGAGCAGCCAGTGAATCTTGCCTGAATTTATCTTCAATCATTTTTTGTGTCACAGTGATGCCGTCTTCATTGACTACATTTCCAGAAGGTGTGCCGGCTTCTTTATCGCGATAATCAGGAATTCCATCCTTGTCAGAATCAACGGGTCGTCCAGTAGCATCTACCTTTTTAGCATCTTGTTCATTGATAGCATCTTTTACATCCGGAATGCCATCGTTATCGGCATCCTCTTTTTCAAGTTTTTTGAAGTCAACATGACTATACTCGCCTTTGTCGCTGCTACGAGGTGCTCCAAAGGCGTAGCGAAACATAGCAGCGGTGAAAATGAGATGGTCGTTCTTTGAATCACCTCTTCGTTCGCCAGTACTTTCGTTCGTGATGCCGTCGATAAAATCTGATTCCACGGCATGGTAAGTGACAGAGAAGTGAATGGAACTACGGTCAGAAAGTCTCATGCGGACTCCAGCGCCAAAAGGAAAGGCTATGCAATTTTGACGGTATTTTCCAAATCCATCCAGGTTGGCATCCCGTATGTTTGTTTCGTAAACATAATCCCGGTATAGGATGCTAGCGAATTGAGAATTGGTAGAGTACTGATCCATGCTCCGTATCGTACCATCATTCCAGTAGTGATAGGTGTTACCATCTTTATCCAACAAATCGGTGAAAGAGTTGAACTGCATGAATTCAACGCCGGCTGTAATAAATGGAGTGATAATGGCATCTGGCTTACTGGAATTGGTGAAGTCGTATCGAGCCTGAAGTCCTTGTGCGAAAATCGAAGATTCGAAATTCAAGGGTCGGGTGTAATCGTAATTGTTGGCAGAGGCTTTTCCGCTGAGGTAGAAAGCAGAGAGTGATACTTTACCGGTTGTTAGAAACTGCACCTCCAATTGGAACCCAGCGTGCGAAAGGATGGATTCACTCAAACGGTCTTGACCAACATCACCGCGGTAAATCATAATGCCTGGCCCTCCGCTGAGTGTCGGAAGTTTTATTTTATCCGACTGATTGTCAGGAGTGGCTGCCGCATTCAGTGCTAGCAGG
This sequence comes from Candidatus Pollutiaquabacter sp., assembly GCA_947465495.1. GTDB lineage: Bacteria > Bacteroidota > Bacteroidia > AKYH767-A > 2013-40CM-41-45 > Pollutiaquabacter. The sequence goes on from CANIAS010000028.1 coordinate 7,465, forward strand.
TTTAATAGTGAGAAAAATAGAATGGAATAACCGAATCGCATCGTAATGCGAATTTATAATAAAATAACATCCACATTCAACAGTTAAAGGAGTATCATTTAACATATTGACGAATATCAGTAGTAAATACCCCTGGTGCCTATTGTACTAGTGGTTGTTTTCCAACTATGATACATGTTCATGAAAAAAAAAGAGTCCGGTAACGGACTCATGATGGGATGTACAATGATTATTAGAAGTTAGGTTTTAGTAGATATCTCGTATAGAATTCATTGATATATGCTACTGCTTCATCGGCTGAATCTGCTACTTTAAACAGGTTCATGTCCTTTGGGTCGATCATTCCTTCTGATTGTAAGGTGTTTTGAATCCAGTCGATAAGCCCTGACCAGTAATCCTTTCCAACCAAGACGATCGGGAATTTCCCGATTTTTTTTGTCTGGATTAACGTTAATGCCTCGAAGAGTTCGTCCATAGTTCCGAATCCGCCAGGCAATACGACAAAACCTTGTGCATACTTAATGAACATCAACTTCCGTACAAAGAAGTAATCGAAATTTATAAGCTTATCCCGATCGATGTACGGATTGGAATACTGTTCGAACGGAAGTTCGATGTTCAGACCGACTGATTTTCCACCTGCTTCTTTTGCGCCTTTGTTGGCTGCCTCCATAATGCCGGGTCCACCGCCAGTGATAATACCATATCCTTCCTTGGTAAGCTTGAAGGCAATGTTTTCCGCCAGGTGATAGTAGGAATGGTCGTTCTTGGTGCGTGCCGATCCAAAGATGGACACGCAGGGGCCGATCTTGCTAAGTTTCTCGAAACCATTCACGAATTCGGCCATGATCTTGAAGATCTGCCAGGTGTCAAGCGTCTTGATTTCTTGCCAATCTTTATCCGAAAATGCTTTCCGAATTTTTAGTTCATCTTGATTCATAGATTGAAAATTAAGCTGTGGCAAATCGTAGAAGGCCGCAGCGCCATCTATATTCTTACGAAGGTTCAGGAGCGAAAGTTCCCGACGGCAGTTTGGTTTTCTAACTCCTTTTTTAGGAATTGAGCCGTAATGCTTCCTGTGTGTTTGATGATATCAGCTGGTGCGCCCTGACACATCAGCATTCCGCCACGGTGTCCTCCCTCGGGTCCCATATCGATGATGTGGTCGGCAGCCTTGATAATATCCATATTATGCTCTATCACCAGTACCGAGTTGCCTTTGTCTACGAGCCGATTCAATACTTCTAATAAGATCCGTACATCTTCGAAGTGCAGTCCGGTAGTCGGTTCATCTAAAATGTAGAAAGTGTTGCCGGTATCTTTCTTGGAAAGTTCAGCTGCTAACTTTACTCGTTGCGCTTCACCACCAGATAGTGTTGTGCTTTGCTGCCCGAGGGTAATATAGCCTAACCCGACTTCGCGGACGGTCTTTATTTTATGAAGGATCTGAGGAAGGTTTTCAAAAAAGGTGACAGCTTCTTCAATGCTCATGTCGAGGACGTCACTGATGGATTTACCACGATAGCGGATTTCCAGTGTTTCCCTGTTATAACGCTTGCCACGACATGTTTCACATTCCACATATACATCGGGAAGGAAATTCATTTCGATGACACGCATGCCGCCTCCTTGGCAGGTTTCACAACGACCGCCTTTCACGTTGAAAGAGAATCGTCCCGGTGCATAGCCCCTAATTTGGGCTTCAGGAAGTGCAGCGAATAGGTTTCGTATGTCGGTGAAAACCCCTGTATAGGTAGCCGGGTTAGAGCGAGGAGTACGTCCGATGGGAGATTGATCGATTTCAATCACTTTGTCGATGTGCTCCAGTCCGCTGATCGACTGGTAGGGCAAAGGTTTCTGTACTGCGCCAAAAAAGTGATGGTTCAGGATAGGGTAGAGGGTCTCGTTAATCAATGTTGATTTACCGCTCCCTGAAACGCCTGTCACACAGACTAGCTTTCCGAGGGGAATTTTTACAGTCACATTTTTCAAGTTGTTTCCCTTGGCGCCTTTCAGTTCGATATTTTTACCAGTGCCCTTTCGAGGCTTGGTAGAAATGGGTATTTCTCTAGTACCATTGAGGTAATCGGCAGTGAGCCCTTGCTGTTGTAAAATTGAAGCGGGAGTTCCCAATGCAACGACTTCTCCACCATGAACTCCGGCGCCTGGTCCTAAGTCGATCACGTAATCGGCAGCCAAAATAGTTTCTTTATCGTGCTCCACCACTATAACGGTATTGCCAGCGTCCCGCAGATCCTGCAACGAACGGATGAGCCGGACATTGTCGCGCTGGTGAAGTCCGATGCTGGGCTCGTCAAGTATGTATAATACTCCCACCAGTTGCGATCCAATTTGCGTTGCCAATCGAATACGTTGGGATTCGCCTCCGCTTAGAGATCGAGCACTTCTATTTAAGGTTAAGTAATCCAACCCGACGTCCAATAGAAAACTGATCCGTTTGCGGATTTCCTTGATTACTTCAGTGCCAATCTTCTTTTGCCTTGATGAAAGTCGACTTTCAAGTCCTTTGAACCAATCGCTTAATTGAAGGATGTCCATTTCAGCCAATTCCGCGATATTCTTTCCGTCAATTCGGAAATAGAGCGATTCTTTCTTCAGTCGGTGCCCCCCGCATTCAGGACAATTGATTTGTTGCATGAAGCCCTGCACCCAACGACGTAAGGCAGGACTAGCGCCTTCGTTGTCTTGGTCAATGATGAACGGTACTATTCCTTCCCAGGTAATCGAATTATGGTAGGTGGATCCGCTTTGGTGATCCATTACGACATTAATAACGTCATCGGATCCATAGAGGATCACATTCAGCGTGGATTCCGGGAGTTCATTGATTGCAGTACTGAGCGTGAAGCCATATTTGCGGCCAAGCGAAATTAACTGCTTGAAGATCCAGGTGTCTTTTTGTGGTCCAAGGGGAATAATTGCACCAGCTTTAATGGACAATGTTGTATCTGGGATAATACTAATGATAGCGACTTCCGAAATATTCCCTAATCCATTGCAACGACGGCAGGCGCCATAAGGTGAGTTGAAGGAAAAGGTATTTGGTTGGGGTTCGTCGTATGAGATACCGGAAGTAGGACACATCAAGTGCCGACTATAAAAGTGGTCCTTTTCGGTATCGGTTTCCTGGAGGATGATAGTGCCTTTTCCCAGTTTCATGCCGAGTTGCAGCGACTCCTGCAATCGGGTACGGGAACTTTCACCAATTTCCAAACGGTCGATGACTAGTTCTATATCATGGACTTTGTATCGGTCCAGTTGAAGTCCTTTTTTAAGTTCGGTCAATTTGCCATCAGCACGTACTCGCAAGTACCCTTGTTGCATGAGCTGTTCGAACAATTCGCGGTAGTGACCTTTACGTGCTTTGACCAAAGGAGCCAGCAAGGCGACTTTTTTTCGTTGAAAGTTCTTCTGAATTAATTCGATGATCTGATCGTCACTCAACCTGATCATCGGCTCCTCGGTGATGTGGGAGTAGGCGTCCGAGGCGCGGGCATATAATAAACGGAGGAAATCGTATATCTCGGTAGTTGTTCCAACCGTGGATCTCGGATTGAGATTGGTGGTCTTTTGTTCGATTGAAATGACCGGACTTAATCCGTTGATTTTATCCACATCCGGTCGTTCCATGTTGCCTAGAAACTGACGTGCATAAGCCGAAAAACTCTCCATGTAACGGCGCTGTCCCTCGGCATAGATGGTATCAAAAGCCAAGGATGATTTCCCACTGCCGCTCAGTCCGGTGATAACGACCAATTTGTTCCTGGGCATCGACACATCGATGTTCTTCAGGTTGTGGACGCGTGCGCCAAAAATCTCCAACTGATCACTCGCTACTTTCATGGTTCTTCCGGCTTCCGCTCGGGACTTGCGAAGGTAACTAAAAGTATGGCCATCGGAACGCTGAGTTAATCTGCTAGTGGAAACAATAATCAGTGTGCCTTGACGTTCGTAGCAACATTCTTTCTTAATTTGCACCGTATGAAGAAGTGGTGGTTGTTAGTTTTGTTGATATGGGCAATCGATGTCAGGTCTCAGGATGGCGGGCGTACGGTTTATTCCTTTTTGGAAGTGCCGGCTTCAGCACGTATTGCCGCGATGGGAGGAACTTTTATTACGGTAAAGGATCACGATGTAAATGCAGCACTTCAGGCGCCTTCATTGCTTAATGCGGAAATGGATAATTCACTTTCCTTCAGTATGGTATCCATGTTTGATGGAGTTCGATTAGGCGATGCTTCCTATGTATTGGACAAGGCGAAATATGGTACATTCTTGGCCTCAATGCACTATGCCAGTTACGGTGATTTTAAATTGACCAATGAGTTTGGGGACGTCGAAGGTAGTTTCAAGGCTGCGGATTATTGCCTGAGTTTAGGATGGGGGTATCAGTATCGTCCTCGATTTTCGGTTGGTTCGACGTTTAAAGTGATTTACAGTGATTACTACTTGTATAATGCGGCAGGCGCTGCTTTGGATTTCTCAGCCACCTACCAGGATACTGCGTCTAACTTTACTGCTACTATTCTTTTTCGCAACATTGGTTGGCAGTTTGATAATTATGTAACCGGTTCGCAAGAGCAATTGCCTGGAGAAGCCTTGGTTGGATTTTCAAAACGTTTGTCTCATACTCCGCTGCGGTTCAGTGTAACTTACCGTCACTTAGAAAAATTTGATTTGAGTTATACGGATCCCAATAACCTGTCGGACCTTGACCCTCTGACTGGCGAAGCACAGGTAAAAGAGATTTCTTTTGGTAATAATTTATCTAGGCACTTTATTCTTGGTAGTGAGATTTTGCTTTCAAAGAATTTCCACCTTCGGGCGGCCTATAATTTTCAGCGCAGACAGGAGCTCTCCGTTGATACTCGCCCTGGAACAACCGGATTTTCACTAGGCTTTGGGTTGAAAATCAGCAAATTCGTGTTGAGTTACGGCAGGGCTAAATATCATCTGGCAGGTTCGTCCAACCAGTTTTCAATTTCGATGAACCTATCAGAATTCACCAAGAAAAAATAGGTGGCTGAATAGTGAGTCCGCGATAAAAAGCGATCAACTTGCGTGGGTTGATTCAGCCATAATCCGGTCAATCAGGTTCAGCGCAAAGTCCAATTGTTCCTGTTGATTAAGGTTTGAATTGTCCAGTATAATGGCGTCTTCAGCTTGACGTAGCGGACTTTCAGATCGATTTGTATCAGTATGGTCCCTTTCGGAGATGTTACGTTGCACCTCGTCGACGGTGACCATAAAGCCTTTTTCATTTAATTCGTCAAAGCGACGTTTGGCACGGACCTCTTTGCGGGCGGTCATAAATAACTTGAGTTCTGCTTGCGGAAACACTGTTGTGCCAATGTCCCTGCCGTCCATCACGATACCCTTTTTCGCGCCATAGCTTTTTTGCAGATCGACCATTCGGTGGCGAATGGCGGGTATGGCACTCACAGGACTGACCAAGTCGGATATACGCAGATCCCTAATTTGCTTTTCGGCGTTAACCCCATTAAGTGTTACTTCCGATATACCAGATAGTTCATTGATTTCAAATGTTATATGAATTCTATCAAGAAGTTTTTCAAGCTCGTCTTCCGGCATACGTTGTAGCTGTTCGATCTTAAGTCCTTGCTGCAGAAAATACAAAGTTACAGCCCGATACATCGCACCAGAATCGATGTAGCGAAACCCTAATTTTTTTGCCAGGGCTTTGGCCAAGGTGCTTTTTCCGCAAGAGGAAAAGCCGTCGATGGCAATTACGATGGGAACATTGGTCACGCCGGAGGGATCTGAAATTTGATTCACTGCCTATTTTTACAACTATTTAGGCATTGGCATCTCGGCAAAGAAACAAAAATTCCTTTTACATATCCTCTAGTGGTGGCTTATAGCCGTTGGAATATTCCCTGGTCCGAGCAAAGGCCAGACCTTTAATTTAAGTACCTTTGCGAGATTCATGAAAGTAACGATTGACCCCCAGTCAGGTTTTTGTTTTGGAGTAGTCTATGCCATCGAAATGGCAGAGGAGGAGCTGGGTCGAAGTGGGAGTTTATATTGCTTGGGTGATATCGTCCATAATAACATGGAGGTAGAACGACTTCGTTCCAAAGGACTTCAAATCATCGACCATGCCCAACTGAAATCACTGTTTAATTGTAAGGTCCTAATTCGGGCTCATGGTGAACCGCCTGAAACCTATGAAACAGCTCTGGCTAATAATATTGAACTCATCGATGCATCCTGTCCAGTAGTACTTAAGCTTCAAAACCGTGTTCGCAACAGCTATGATGAAGTCTTGGAGCGCGGAGGTCAGGTGGTGATTTACGGCGAAGTCGGTCATGCGGAGGTTAACGGTCTACTGGGCCAAACTCAGGGTTCTGCCATCATCGTCCGAAATGAGCAAGACTTGAATCTGGTCAACTTCACGAAGCCGGTTTATTTCTTTTCTCAAACCACCAAAAGTACTGCTGGGTTCCAGCTCATGAAATCATGGATAGAAGAGAAAAGCCGTGCAGCCGCCGAATTGGAAGTTAGGGATGAATACCTCGTCGCCAACGATACCATTTGCCGTCAGGTGTCTAACAGAGTTCCCCAACTCACCAAATTTGCCAACGCTCACGATGTCATTGTGTTCGTAAGCGGTAAAAAAAGTTCTAACGGTAAGGCACTATTTGATGTGTGTAAATCCGCAAATCAGCGAACGTATTTCGTTTCTGACCTTGATGAAATCGACCAGGATTGGTTTCAATATGTTTCGTCAGTGGGCATTTGTGGCGCTACTAGTACGCCTATGTGGCTGATGGAAAAAGTGGCGCGATTCATCATGGAAGGTGTCTAATGGATGCCTAATGCCTGTTTTAACCCCTTTTTGGCAGAATTTGTCGGCGAATTACGTTTCACACGCCGTCGACCGACTGAGGGTGTAAAATTTCGGTACACCTATTTGATTTCCAGCTGATAATCGATACATTTGCGTCCCTTTTGGCGTAGGTCCGCCGGGGTGTTGATAATCTTTAAAATGAAGGGATTACGGCAAAACATAAACATCAATAATTAATTTAAAAAATGGAAAATTTCAATTGGGATTCCTCCGCAAAACAATGGAACAGCTATTCAGACGAAGAGCGGTTGCGGATGGAGAAAATGTACGATCAAACACTTAACTCTGTCATTGAACATGACATCGTTGATGGTTTGGTAGTTAGTATCAGTACAAAAGACGTTCTTGTAAACATCGGCTACAAGTCAGATGGGTTGGTTCCTCTGACGGAGTTCCGCCACATGCCAGACATTAAAGTTGGCGACAAAGTAGAAGTTTACGTCGAAAAACAAGAAGATAAGAATGGTCAGCTGATCTTGTCTCACAAGAAAGCACGCGCAGCCAAATCTTGGGATCGCGTTAATGCTGCCCTTGAAGGTGATGAAGTCATCCAAGGTTTTGTTAAGTGTCGTACCAAAGGCGGATTGATCGTCGATGTGTTCGGAATCGAGGCCTTCTTGCCAGGTTCTCAAATCGATGTCAAGCCAATCCGCGACTACGATCAATTTGTCAATAAGACCATGGAATTCAAAGTGGTCAAAATTAATAATGAATTCAAAAACGTCGTTGTTTCCCACAAGATCCTGATCGAAGAAGAGCTAGAGCTCCAAAAGGCAGAGATCATGAAGAAGCTCGAAAAAGGCCAGGTCCTCGAAGGAACGGTCAAAAACATTACCTCCTATGGCGTGTTTATGGATCTCGGTGGTGTCGACGGTCTGTTGCACATCACAGACATTTCCTGGGGACGTATCAACCACCCAGAAGAAATCCTTAAACTCGATCAGAAGATCAATGTGGTTATTCTCGACTTCGATGAAGAGAAGAAGCGTATCGCATTGGGTCTTAAACAACTTACTCCACATCCGTGGTCACAGCTGGGTGAAGACCTTAAAGTTAGTGACAAGGTTAAAGGTAAAGTGGTGGTTATCGCTGACTATGGTGCGTTCATCGAGATTGCAGCTGGCGTCGAAGGATTACTCCACGTTTCTGAAATGTCTTGGTCTCAGCACCTTCGCAGTCCGCACGACTTCTTAAAAGTCGGTGACGAAATCGAGTGTGTGGTATTGACACTCGACCGCGAAGAGCGTAAGATGTCACTTGGTTTGAAGCAATTGAAACCTGATCCATGGATCGACATCGCGGTTAAATACCCTGTTGGTTCTAAGCACAATTCCCTCGTTAAGAACTTCACCAACTTTGGTGTGTTCGTGGAGCTAGAAGAAGGTATCGATGGATTGGTGCACATCTCCGACCTCTCTTGGAGTCGCAAGATCAAGCATCCGTCTGAATTCTGTAAAGTAGGCGATCGCATGGACGTTGTTGTTCTTGAAGTGGATGCCGAAAATCGCCGTTTGAGTCTCGGTCACAAACAAATGGAAGATAATCCATGGGATGTGTTCGAAACGATCTTCTCCATGGATTCTATCCACGAAGGAACGGTTCTCAAAGTTGGTGACAAAGGCGCTACTGTAGCATTGCAGTACGGACTTGAAGCCTTCTGCCCTAACAAGCACTTGGTAAAAGCCGACGGCAAAGCCCTCAAAGGGGACGACAAGGCTGACTTTAAAGTCATCGAGTTCAACAAGGAGCAACGTAAAATTGTCGTTTCTCACGCACGTATTCACGAAGACCAGCTTGCTGTGACCAAATCTGATGAGAAGGTACAGAAGTTGAGTGACCGTGAAGAAAGCGCTAAAGCGGTGAAGAAAGTCAAAGACAGCGTAGAGAAAACTACGCTCGGGGATCTCAGCGTGCTGGGTAACCTGAAGACGGAGATGGAAGCCGCTGAAAAGAAGAACGACGAAAGCAAAAGCGAATAATGTCTTTCTATTCCAATGATAAAACGGCTGTCTCTTTTCAGAGCAGCCGTTTTTTTTAACTACACTATGGACTTGATCATACAACAACGACTCGAATTATTACGGCACGGTTTCTTTGAACGAATACTCCCGTTGGATGCATCTATCACTCCGCTATGGGGTAAAATGAACCTACAGCAAATGCTGGAGCACCTCAGTGATTCTGTTCGAATTGCTAATGGAAAGGATCCGCAGTCTGAAATTTTGACTCCGGCCGAACGATTGTCGGCAGTTCAGGATTTTTTAAAGAGCGAAAAGGAATTCCGCCCAGGCACTAAAAACGCGTTACTGGGAGAGGAGCCTCTTCCAGTAAGGAATCCTACTATTGACGCAGCGGTGAAAGAATTAAAACAAGACGTAGAGGAATTCATCCAAAGGTTTGAGTCGGAGCCTGGATTGATAGTTCGAAATCCATTTTTTGGAGATTTGGATTTTAATGGATGGACAGCGCTTTTCCATAAGCACTTTCTCCACCACCTTCGCCAGTTCAATGCCGGATGATTCTTCGCCTGAAACGTAAAATCGATTAACTTTAACCCGCCGATGACTCGCAGATTGCTCATGAACGGAAACCGGTTGGATATCACCATCAACCGATTGTGCTACCAGTTGCTGGAGAACCACGATGGGTTCCTGGATGCCGCTATTGTAGGGCTTCAACCACGTGGTGTTTTCGTAGCACGACGCATCCACCAACGACTATGCACTATTCTTAAACGGAATGATTTATTGCTTGGCGAATTGGACGTCACTTTTTACCGCGACGACTTCCGCCGGCGCGAGATGATCGCTCCAAGTACCACTCGCATGGATTTCACAGTCGAAAACCGAAAGGTTATTCTCGTGGATGACGTTTTGTACACAGGTCGCACCATCCGAGCCGGTATGGATGCACTCATTGACTTTGGTCGCCCGGATTGTGTAGAATTATTGACCCTGGTCGATCGTCGTTACAGTAGACAACTTCCCATTGAGCCACATTACATTGGTCTCTCTGTCGATACCATCACTGAGGAAAAAGTCAAGGTGCTTTGGAAAGAAACCGAAGGAGAGGATGGCATCTGGCTATCGGCAGCAGAATCTTCAACCGTTCAATCTTCATGAGCAACTTGACCACTAAACATCTGCTAGGGATCAAAGATCTTCAGAAGGAAGATATTGAACTTATTTTCCGCACTGCAGACAATTTCAAAGAAGTCATCAATCGACCTATCAAGAAGGTCCCTTCATTAAGGGATGTTACGATTGCTAATCTTTTCTTTGAAAACTCTACGCGCACGCGGTTGTCTTTCGAATTGGCTGAACGTCGACTTTCTGCTGACGTCATTAATTTCGCAGCATCCTCTTCCTCTGTCAGTAAAGGAGAGACTTTGATTGATACCGTCAATAATATTTTGGCGATGAAAGTTGATATTATCGTGATGCGCCACCCGAATCCCGGCGCGGCAGTTTTTCTTGCTAAACACGTGGATGCTTCCATTGTGAATGCGGGGGATGGTGCACATGAACATCCTACACAAGCATTGCTTGATGCGTATTCTATCCGTGAGAAATTTGGTAAGGTGGATGGGTTGAAAGTCGCTATCGTAGGTGACATCTTACACTCTCGCGTTGCGCTGTCAAATATCTTTTGCCTGCAAAAGCTCGGTGCGGAGGTGATGGTTTGCGGGCCGGAAACGTTACTTCCGAAACATGTCGCTTCGCTGGGCGTGAAAGTGGAAAAAGACCTTCGAAAAGCACTTGAATGGTGCGACGTTGCCAACATGTTGCGCATTCAGCTGGAGCGACAGGACATTCGTTATTTCCCATCGATTCGTGAATACGTGATGCGTTATGGATTGAACAAGTCATTACTCGATTCACTCGATAAAAAGATCACGATTATGCATCCTGGTCCAATCAATCGGGGAGTGGAAATCACCAGTGATGTTGCGGATTCGGATCAGGCTATCATTTTAGATCAAGTGGAGAACGGAGTAGCTACACGTATGGCGGTACTTTATTTGCTCGCTGGAAGGGTCGAGTAGGGCACAGACGAGTAGCTCGCTCCCGAGCGCATAGGTCAATTGTTTGCTGCTTGGGTGATTATATTGGCCACCTGAATTAACAATTCCCCCCTTTTGCCGTGTTGAAAATTAGCACATTGTCCGTGGAAAGCCCGATTCAATGTTGTAAATTTGAGAAAACCTTTAGTTATGAACGTAACACTTGAAAGAAAAGACAAATACGCGGTCATCAAGGTGCACGAAGCAAAGCTTACCAGCGGCGTGGCACCTGAGTTGAAAGCAGAAATTGTGATGTTGCATCACGAAGATTTTCGTAATCTGATCGTGGATCTTTCAGAAGTGCAGTATTGTGATTCCTCAGGTCTAAGTGCCTTGTTGGTTGGATATCGACTTTGTCGCGATGCTAACGGAACGTATGTTTTGACAGCGGTTCAAGATCACGTTCGTAAACTGATTTCCATCTCCCAATTGGATACCATGCTGAATGTGATTCCTACGGTTAATGAAGCCGTAGATCTTATTTTTATGAATGAAGTTGAGAAGCAATTACACAAAGAAGACTAATTCCTATGCGTACAAAATCACTCTTAGCCCTTGTGGGATTCTTTCTGCTCGTAATGGCTGGCGCTCAAGCGCAGTGTATCCCTGATACAAATGTCACACACAATGTGAATGGGGTTTATCCGGATAGTGCCACCGGATTACCGCATGCGATGGTTGGCGATCCCTACGCTACAACCATTCAGCTGAAGGTCGTGCGCGATACCATGTATGCCGTGGGTCCTCTGATGTTTCCTGCAGTGGTTGATTCGCTTGTAATTACCGGCGTCACCGGATTACCTGCCGGATTCTCGTATACCTGCACGCCTCCTAATTGTAGTTTTCCAGGCGGTTCCGATGGTTGTATCCTCTTACAGGGACCAGCACCTACCGTTAGTGCAGTAGGTGTTTATCCAATAACGGTAGATATCATGGCCTATGGTACGGTCACCGGACTTGGCCCTGCTACCGTGCCTAGTTCAATTGGTTATTACGCTATTACCATCGACAATTCTACCGGTATTTCGGTAGTAGCCCCGAATCGTTTAACCGTTTCTGAATTTACACCGAACCCTGTCGCACAGTCCGCTTACATTAAAATAGGTCTACCGGAAGCAGGTCGTGTTCGAATGGAAACTACCGATTTATTAGGAAATCGCATACAAGATGTATCCGTGATGGCAGATCGTGGATGGAATACCTTGTCGGTTAACGCGGACGATTTCCGTCCAGGAATTTATTTGACCAAGATTTATTTTGGAAAAGATGCCATCATCCGTAGGATGATAGTTACCTCTCGTTAATGAGTTTTGAGATCACGATCCTGGGCAGTAGCTCAGCGACTCCCATTTATCAAAGACATCCAACCGCTCAGGTCCTTCAGGTCCAAGAGCGGTTTTTTTTGGTCGATTGCGGTGAAGGTACCCTGATTCAATTGAATCGATACCGAATCAAGTTTCATCGGATCAACCAGATTTTCATCAGTCATTTACACGGCGATCATTACCTCGGACTGATGGGTTTGCTTTCTACCATGCACCTTCAAGGGCGCACAGTACCTTTACAACTGTTCGGACCAAAGGAGTTATGGGAGATTATCGAAATTCAATTGAAATATTCCCAGACAACGCTGAGATATCCGATCGACTTTCACCCGACTGATCCTGCTACACCTGCGGTTATTTATTCGGATGAAACAGTGAAAGTTTCTACCATTATCCTGAGTCATCGCATTCCTTGTACAGGATTTCTTTTTGAAGAGCAACCTCGTTTACGAAAAATTGATAAGGATAAATTGCATGGATTGGATTTCGCGGCAGAACAATATCAATTACTGAAAGAGGGCAAAGATCTTGTATTGTCTGACGGACGAGTCATGTTCAACAAGGATTTAACGCAAGATCCACCGCCACCCAGGCGTTATGCTTTCTGTTCGGATACGATCTATGATGAACGCCTGATTGATTGTGTGAATTCGGTTGATTTGCTCTATCACGAGTCAACCTTTTTGGAGGAGCTATCCTGGAGAGCTGCTGAGACCTTCCATTCAACGGCTCGTCAAGCTGCCACTATCGCTAAAAAGGCCAACGTGAAACGCTTGATTATTGGTCATTTCTCCGCACGTTACAAGAATCTTTATCCGATGCTGGATGAAGCCAAAGAGGTGTTTGAAAATACCACCCTTGCACTCGAGGGAGATCGCTTTTCCATCGATTAATGTCGGCAGGATTTTTCTACGAGATTTTAATGCGATTCAATTCCTTCTCTAGGTCCTGAAAAGCCTGCATAGACAGATTTTTGAATTTTTGGAACAATGCGGGAATTGTGTCGAGTTGTGCTTCGTCCCGTGCGTATTCTTCTATGTTGATGATTAGTTTACGTAGTTCAATGAGTTCAAAGACACTAATACTTGATTTGATTTTGTGTGCTGTGGCATGAACTCCTTTCCAATCCTTCTGTGGAATCATGATCGACAATCGTTGAATAGCTTCAGGGATTTGTCGGAGGAAAATCTGAATCAACTGTGCCGTCAATTCCTGATCTCCGCCTGTGTATTTTTCTAGACTTTGTAAGTTGATGCCCGATGACCTTCTTTTCTGTTGAATTCGAAGTGCGTCTTCCTGCTCGGATGGTGCGGCAATATGTTGGATGAATTTCTCCAGCGTAGCAAATAATTCTTCCGGCGTGTAGGGTTTCACCACGTAGTCGTTCATTCCTGCAGCTTTCGCATTTGCCTTTTCTTTGTCTGAAGCATCAGCAGTCAGAGCAATCACGGGAATATTTCGCTGCGATTCCGGTAGTTTAGAACGTATCATTCTGGTCACTTCGTAGCCATCCATTTCAGGCATTTGAATGTCCATCAATACGATGTCGAAAGGATGGTTGTTTAATAGCTGCAATCCAATCTTTCCACTATCGGCAGTTTCCACTTGAGTGAAACCGAATTGTCGTAACATATTCTTGACCAATAATTGATTGATGCGGTTGTCTTCTACTACTAGTATACGTATGTGTGTATATTCTTTTTCACTCTCCTTGCTTGGAGTTACTACTTGCTGAATGGGTTCCTGAAGCGAGCTGATGCCGAAGGGTAATTCGAATATAAATTCTGAGCCCTGTCCGACACGACTTTTTACGACGATGGTTCCATGCTGAAGCTCGACCAATTGTTTTACAATGGTTAGCCCAAGTCCAGTTCCCTGATGTCGTCGTTTATCGTCGACGGCTTGTTCGAAGCTCTCAAAGATGGTGTTTAGTTTGTTGTCAGGAATGCCTATGCCTGTATCAACGACTCTGAAACGCAAACGGCACCGTCCTTTTTCAGAGGAGATTTGCTTTACTTCAATGCTGACTTTTCCTTCATCCGTGAATTTAATAGCATTTCCCAGGAGGTTCATTAAAATCTGATTCAATCGGATGGAGTCGCCAATCATTGTATCCTTTACCTGATAGTCAATGGATACGGCCAATTGCAATCGCTTCTGATCCGCTTTGACCTTTAAAATGGCAATGACCCCTTTGATAAGTTCACGTAGGCTGAATTCCTTCTGTGCGAACTCGATTTTTCCGGCGTTTATTTTTGAAAAATCAAGAATGTCATCGATGATGACCATTAAATTGTTGGCTGAATCACGAATCGCATCGATGTATTCAATTTGCTCTTGCGTTGGTCCGGTTCGTTGTAAAAGGTGAGTCATGCCAAGAATTCCGTTCATAGGTGTACGGATCTCGTGGCTCACATTTGCCAGGAATTGCTCTTTCAGTTTGTCTGAAAGTTCAGCGATCTCCTTTTGTTTGCGTAGCTCTTCCAGGTCGTATTTGAAATGAAGCGCTTTGGTTTTTAACTTTACATCCTCCGAAACAAGATGTTTTTCAAGTTCATGAAACTTCTTGAAATAAGTAAGGGCTGATCCTTGCTCGCCTATCTTCTCGTAGGAAATCGCCAAAAGCTCATAGATGCGGGCAATATCGGGCTGTGTGGTGTTTGAAGGCCCATGTTGCAGTGCATTTTGAAGGACATCAATCGCTTTATCAAATTGAGTAAGTTCAACGTAGAGCTGTCCAATATTTTTTTTAAGTTGAATACGTGCCGCTATTGACGCGCCAGTATCGGCGTTCTTGAGAGCCTGGTTGAAATAATCGAGCGCTGTGTTGTATTCTTTTTTGCGAGTATGGTAATTAGCCAAACTTCCTAAGGTCTTGGTGCGAATATCAACATCCGGGATTTCTTCCAGGCAATGCGAGGCTCTAAGCAAATAATACAAGGAGCGGTCTTCATCTGCTGCTAACTGGAAGGCGTTGCCAAGTAGGTAATAACTATCGACTACATTTTTTTTATCCTTCAATCCTTCGAAGATTCGAAGTGCTTTCTTGTAATGATCGATGGATTTCTGATATTCCTGCAAGCAGATGTAAAGATTTCCGATGTCGTTGTGGCGTGCTGCAACTTCTTTTGAGTCTCCCAGTTCGGATTGAATACTGAGATTGTCTAAAATAAATTTAAGCGCAGAAGGGAAATCGCCAAGCTTGAAGTAGATCGAGCTGATTTCGGTATTGCAGTTCAATAGGCCATTTCGATCATCGAGCGTTTTATAGAATTGCAATGCTTCTTGAAATCCTGAAAGCGCACGCTTGAAGTGTTGCTGCAACGTGTGGCAGATAGCTCTATCACGAAGAATATGTGCTATTCCTCGTTTGTAGTCAATTTTTTGTGCCATGGACAATGCATCGTCCAGTAAGGCCATCGATTGTACAACATCGCGCATGCGTAGTACTTGCGCACGTTGTATCAGAATATCAACACTTTCAGTTCCCATTTTTTCAGGTGCTACTTCGTTGCTTGAGTAAGGCACTGAATATTAACACAGAAAGCAGAAGAAAGGGCTTTTTTTTCAGAAAAGTCTTACAAAATGCAGGTGCCAAAAATCAACGCGATGAAGCAGGGGGTAGTTTAGAAAATTTTCTTACCCTGCAAAGATAATACTGAAATAGTATGCTGATACCAGTGCCCCTGAACTTCTTAATGGAAGAGGATTTCAACGATTCATCAAGACTGCAATTGCCTGGCTTTTTACGAAGCTGACGAAAATCACGATGAGCCCGAATTACTGCGCGTAAGTCATTCCATCCGGAGGTGAAAATAAAGCTAAATGCTGCAATTGCGTCCAATACGATCCTTTTGCGGTAAATTCTATTGAATTCCTTACGACTAAGATTATTCGAAAGCAGCATTAAATTATTTCGGAAATTTAGGTAGGTCTTTCTTGGACTACTTTTAGGAAGTGTTCCTCCGCCTACGTGATAGATGACAGACTTCGGAACAACAAAAATCAGTTTACCCGAGCGTTGCACTTTCCAGCAAAGGTCAATCTCTTCCATGTGAGCAAAGAATCGCTCGTCGAGTCCGCCAATCTCGCGGTAAATCGAACTACGGATCATCATACAAGCCCCAGTTGCCCAGAAAACGGGTTGTATGTCGTCATATTGTCCTTGATCTTTTTCAAGGGATAAAAAAATTCTGCCACGACAATATGGATATCCCAGCTTGTCCAGATAACCACCAGAAGCTCCTGCGTATTCAAAATAATCACGGCGGTGGTAATCAAGAATTTTCGGCTGACACACTCCTGCCTCAGGATGAGCATCCATGAAGGAAATCATCGGCTCCAACCAGTCAGAGGTTACTTCAATGTCGGAGTTTAGCAATACGAAATACTGCGCATCAACTTGCGCTAATGCACGGTTATAGCCGCCGGTAAAACCGGTGTTTTCGGTCATTTGAATGACTCGTACTGTAGGGAAATGGTAGTGTAGATACTCTACTGAGCCATCGGTAGATGCGTTGTCGGCCACGATAATCTGCGCGGAGTTGCTGCTGAACTTCACAACACCTTCCAGGAATTGTTCCAGGAATTTCTTGCCATTCCAGTTAAGGATAACGACAGCAACACGTGAGTTGGATGAAGGGTTCATTCGTGACGTATAGTATAACGTGTCTTATCGGGGAAGTCGGAAGTTTTCTTTGGTACGACTTCCGTAAATATCGTAGGATTCAGATTGATCAAGGTCAGGGCCGAAAGCCTGTGATCGACTGTGCAGTTTTAACTCCCAGTTCGGATCTTGTACTTCACCTCGAACATCTGAGTGAAGCAGTCGGAACGAATTGGTTGCAAGATCAGTGGCGTAAAAAACGAAGCGACGGTTCGACTGATTGTTCACTTTATAATAATGCCACACTTCATACGGATACGATTCCGGGTCTTGAATCTCCTTTACCATGGTATTTGGTGGACCATATTTTAGATATACCCTACCACGGTCGGTTTCGTAACCATGCTGATTCATGGTGGAGTAGGCAGCATTTACTTTTAGTACTTCCAACTGGTAGGCTCTCCAGCCAGCTTGCGGGTCAGCGGGTGATTTCTTGGACCAGAAATAATAAAAAAGTTGCTGCAACGAAGTGAGTTCTCCGCCGCGCAATTGATTTTCGGCAATCTGTCCTTCAAAGGGTGATAAGATTGGCAGCATGGACGCGATGTATTCCTCCAGGGTGTCTTTGTTGGTGTATATCGCTGCAAAGGTATTGTTTGCATCTACCAGCGATATATCTTCCATTCTGGTAGGCTTTGTGATTGGATTAATGCGCTGAAAAAAGCTCTGTCTGAATGCAAGGAGTTTGTTTTCACGACTTCGTACTTCTACGCTCAATTGGTAATTGCCGGAAGGCAATTGATCTATTGGAAGTTCTGCCATCAAGGGAATCACTTCTGCTGCAGATTGCTTTTTGCTTCCGATTAATTCGTTCACGAGTTGTTTGCTCTCGTTGTTTGAAATCATGTACCGTATCAAGACATCACCATATGCGAATTCACGGGTACGGTAGATTTCAGTGTAGAAAAGTAATTTGGATGCCTCTTGGGGATAATAGCCCATTACGTATGGAAACACGTCGTAGCCGCTCTTGGTGAATTTACCAACTGTTTTTACCGGTTGGTATCCTTCCAGTAATTCAATATCCGAAATGCTGACAGCGTTTTTGGGATATGCAACAGCAATATCTTGTCGGAGAGTTAACGGAGAATCAGTAGCGTTTTTATCCGTGATTATTAATTCCAGGCTGAAGGAACCTGTATCCAAACCGGTTCGTTGCACATCAATGAAATCAGCTGGAAGAAGATCAATAGCGGTATCAACTTCCGGACTTCTCAACAAGTATTTGTCAAAAGCGACAATACGATCTCCTTGTCGGTAAATCCATTGCACTTCAAGCGTAGCCTTCACCCGTCCACTATCAGCAGGAGCTACTGAAACACTGTTTCCAGCAATATATAGGTAGGTTTCGATATAAGGTTTTCCACTGGGCTGGTCGAAAGTTGCATAGGAAAAATAGGCACTTGGACGGGCGGTTACAGCCCCAGCGGAGAGTACCACGAATACGGCTATCAGCCGTTGTATAAACGCACTTTTCATTCCCTGTAAAGATACAAATAGCCCCGTAATCATTAAATTGGATCCCTTTCATGGAATGTATATAGTTTTAGAGGGATTAGCGTGTATTTTCGTTTTTTATACGAATTTTGCCCTTCGAAAACAGTGAAAATCCTTTGCATCACATCCAGGGTCCCATGGCCGCTTGAAAAAGGCGACAAGCTTCGATGTTTCCATCAGCTTCGTCAACTTTCCAGGCGCCATGAAATAGTTTTGTTTGCACTCAACGATGCTCCGCTTCACCCGGAGGCCATACCTGCGCTATCTGAATTTTGTAGTAGCGTGTACGTGCACAACCATTCAAAATTTGATTTGTTGAAGAACTTGGTAAAGGGATATTTCAGTGGCCTGCCTTTTCAAGTAGCGTACTTCACGTCTGAAGCTGCCAAGAAGCACTTGGCTACAATTGTTTCCAAGGAGAATCCGGAGGCTATCTATTGTCAGTTGATACGAACCGCCGAATATCGGCAGCAGGCCTCAGGGAAATTGTCTGTGTTGGATTACATGGACGTTTTTTCAAAAGGTGTTGAGCGCCGTATGTCGCGTGTTCCTTGGTATAAACGCTGGGTCTTCCGAATGGAATGGCAGCGATTGCTTAACTATGAAGCGAGTGTTTACGGGAAATTTGACCGTCACACCGTCATATCCCGTCAAGATCGCGATCTAATTCCAGTAGTAGATCCAACTACCATTGAAGTGGTCCCCAACGGTGTCGATATAGATTACTTTCATCCCAAAGCGTCGACAAATAAGTTTGAGCTGCTGTTCAATGGGAACATGAATTATCCTCCCAACATTGAAAGTGCACAGTTTCTGGTAAAGGAAATTCTTCCATTAGTTTTAGAAAAACATCCGGCGGTTCGTTTGCTAATTTCTGGTGCTAATCCAGCTCCTGAAGTGGAAGAATTGGCTGGCACAAATGTGGTGGTGTCAGGTTGGGTCGACGATGTTAGGGAGAGTTATTCGGCATCACGCATATTGGTAGCACCTATGAAAATCAGTATTGGCTTACAGAATAAATTACTGGAGGCGATGGCCATGCGATTGCCGTGTATCACAACGCCGCTGGCGAACAATGCTTTGCAAGCTATACCCGGCGAACAGTTGTTGCTAGCGGATTCAGCACAGGAATTTTCGACCCGTATATGTGAGTTACTGGAAAACCCGGAAATGGCAAATCGAATTG
Source organism: Candidatus Pollutiaquabacter sp. (assembly GCA_947465495.1). Classification (GTDB taxonomy): domain Bacteria; phylum Bacteroidota; class Bacteroidia; order AKYH767-A; family 2013-40CM-41-45; genus Pollutiaquabacter. Next base: position 27,094 of record CANIAS010000028.1, read on the forward strand.
CTGATGGCGGACATCAGTTGGTCAAAAACAAATTTGATTGGACGTCTTGCACTGCTAAATTGGAAGCGATGTTCCGTTGATAGTAGATGAACAGTGGATCAGATTTTAGCAAGTGCTTGATCGATGTCAGCAATGATATCTTCCACATTTTCAAGTCCAACACTTAATCGAATCAATCCATCCGTAATACCCGAAGCAATGCGTAAATCACGTGGAACTCCAGCGTGCGTTGTGCTGGCAGGGTGGGAGATGAGTGTATCAACAGTTCCCAGGGAGACGGCATGAACAAGTAGTTCCAGGCTATTTAGAAATTTCTTACCGGCTTCATAGCCGCCTTTCAATTCGAAGCTTAACAAGGCGCCGCCGTGCTTCATCTGCTTTTTAGCTAGGGCATAATCAGGATGTGAAGGAAGTCCTAGGTGATTCACAAAATCCACTTTCGGATGGCTGGATAGGTACTTCACGACGGCATCGGCATTCTTGCAATGCTGATCCATCCGCAATCCTAAGGTCTTAACTCCATTGATCAACAAGAAGGAATCAAAGCCGTTACTGTTGGCGCCCAGTAATCGATGGTGTTTGGTTGCCTTGGTCGACATGAATTGGATGTCTTTCCCAATCAGAATACCACCAATGGCTGTACCATGTCCATTGAGGAATTTAGTAGTCGAGTGGAAAACGAAATCCACGCCGAAAGCAAACGGCTGCTGCAAGTAAGGAGTGGCGAAGGTATTGTCTACGGCTACTTTTAGTCCATGCAGATGTGCAACCTTGGTCAAGGCTTCAATATCGTAACACTTCAGGGTAGGATTAGCCGGAGTTTCGATATATAACATTTTGATGGAGGGGTTCTCCTTGATAGTTTTCTCGACCAGTGCGAGATCACGGCAATCGATGATATGCGATTTGATGTCGAGATCAGCCAGTACTTTATCGAGCAGCTCCTGAGTACCGCCGTACAAGGAGTAGTGGGTGAGGATGGCATCGCCATGTTTAAGCGTGCTTAGGAATAGTGTACTAATTCCTGCCATTCCTGATGCGTGAAAAATGGATTTTAATTCCAACGGTGTACCATCTTCATTTTTCAGGTTAAACGCTTCCAGAGCGGCAATTTTCTCTTCAACTTCAGTGATAGTCGGATTGCCGAATCGGCCGTAGGCATAGCCTTTTTCACGACCCATAAATAAATCGGCAGCTTGTTCGGCACTGTCGAAGAGGTAGGTACTGCTGCTGTAAATAGGAGTGAGGTGACTACGGTATTGGTTTTTTTTATAACCGGCGTGGATGGATACGGTACTGAAGCCTTTGGCGTTTTTCATGATAGTTTTATAAAGCGCCGCAAAGGTAGTTATTGTAGTTGTTGCAAGCACGTTGGGTGTGAAACCTGTGCATCTCGAAAGTGTTCGTTTAGTAACTAGGGAAGTATTTTTGGAAAACGACGATTTTTGAGATTTTAAGCATTTTTTCGACAATTAGCTACATCGCTTACTCGTTTTTTGTGAGTACTTTCTAAGTGATGTTGTCTGATTTTTAGAAAGGTTTAAGTAATGCCGAGTATGAGATTGACAACATCAATTAACGGGTTGCTACGATTCAAATCGATAAGCAGTTTAGGGCTGGCTTTTATTAGGCAGTTCGAAGTCTTAAATAATTTTTATCTGTTTAGGGGGGTGATTTCAAGATGGTGAACAATCGCCAAATCTATAAAAGTAAATGCGTATATATTGGAAGTAAGTTTAGTTCTTAAATTTTGGCGAAATTCATTTTAATACTATTCGAGAGTGTGGTTATTTTATTCTTTAATTATTTATACTGAAACACGCACTCATGCTTAAACTACTTTTATAAGTAGGTGTTATACTACAGTTTTTTGGCTGTCATTATTCTAATAAACATGAAATAGCCAACCTATATTAATTCGATTTGATAGCAAGTTTCCGGTTGAATTCAGGATGCGTGAATCAGAGCAGGGTTACTACATGGTATATTTGGAGCAACCAGAAACGTAGATCAAGGAATTAGAAGTTTGTTCATCGTTCGAAGTGGATGCACCCTATCACTTGGAAGGCCGGATGAA
>CANIAS010000029.1 GCA_947465495.1 Candidatus Pollutiaquabacter sp.
CGTGGAAGTAGCGTAATTCTACCAAGCGTTTGTAACGAGGCTTGAGTTTCTCTACTACATCACGCATCAAAGCAGCCTTCTGCTTCTTGATCATTTTCTCTTCAGGATCAAGCATAGGCGATTTGATTTCAAACTGCATCTCTTGACCGCTGTCACTTTCCATGGTGCGATCGATGGAGAAAGTAAACTTCCTTTTTCGCCGGATGAAGTCGATGCAATTATTAGTGGCAATCTTAAACAACCACGTAGAGAAGGCGAAATCCGGGGTATATTGATGTAGATTCTTGAATGCTTTCCCAAATGCCTCAATGGTCAGATCCTCCGCATCATCACGGTTGTTCACCATCTTCAGCAACATGAAGTAGATCGAATCCTTGTAACGCGAAAGCAACTCGGCATAAGCCTTTTGGTCGCCTTGTACGGCCAGTTGAACTAACTTAAAGTCCACCTGGGCTTTTTCAGAAAGATTAGGATTTACCTCCATGAGCGTTTTTTTGTAAATAATTGCGCAATGAAAAAGAGGGGCTGTAAGAACGTCAGCACTACCTCAAATATCGGGAATAATACAATCAGATTCTTCTCTTTAAGTCTTGATGCAGACATGCCATAAATAAGCCATTTTGAAGCCATGACGATGCCAATGGTCATGGCACTTTCCATAAGATGGTAGCGCAGCGAGAGTACTACCATGACACTTACATAGAACACTATCATGGATAACGCATGCATGCCCAAGGAAAAACGATGCCTTCCTTTGTAAAGCTTGGAAGTGGTCATGTGGCGGGCCTTTTGACTAAACCAGCCTGAAAAAGTAGTTTTAGGCAATGAGTATGTGAATCCATCTTGGCGGACTTCAATGGCGACATTATCAGGAGTAGCCGTCTCATTGATTAACAAATCGTCGTCACCAGAGGGCAAATGGTTGTGCTTGGCAAAACCTTTATTCCGAAAGAACAATGATTTTCTGTAGGCTAAATTTCGTCCGACGCCCATGTAAGCATTTCCACCCAATGCAAATGAAAAATACTGAATAGCGATCATCGACGTATCGAAACGTATGAGGTGATTCAATATTCCCGGCTTACGTTCATAAGCACCATAGCCGAGTACAATTTCTTTCTCCTTGGAAAACTGTTGTTCCATGGAAGATATCCATGCAGGAGATGAAGGGCGGCAGTCAGCGTCAGTAAAAAGCAGCCATTCATGTTTGGAGGCTTTAATACCCAACGTGATGGCAAATTTTTTACCATGGCTATAGCGTTCCTGCTCCTTGATGGTAACGACTTTTAGTTGCGGATATTGGACAACCAGCTTATCCAATACATCAGCTGTGTCATCCCACGAACAGTCGTTGACTACGATCAGTTCAAAATCTGGATAATCCTGACCCACGAGTAAAGGAATATTGTGTTCCAGATTCCGAGCCTCGTTGCGTGCGCAGACAATGACGGATACTGGCTGACGCAGAGAGGTATAGGTATATTTCCGCAAGAAGGCGAAGCGACGAAAGACGATCCAGTAGAACAGCAGCTGTATCAGGCCTGTAGCTACCATGAGCCAAAAGAAAACAATGCCCAATAGGCGTATGTCAAGTGTGCCTGTAAATGTCACGCAGGGAGAATAATTTTTCGCTTGTCGAACAAAGGTAGATGCATCAGGTGCACCATTTGACCTATCTTTGGCGAAATATCAACGTGAATTTGTTAGTTAAACTCACTGATTGATATTAACTTATACGGTGCAACTACAAGATGGAATTCCGACTAATCAATAACGATCCAAACAGTAAAGCCAGGGCAGGTGAAATCACCACCGATCATGGCATTATTCCAACTCCGATCTTCATGCCAGTTGGAACCGGAGGAACAGTTAAAGCGGTACACCAACGAGAATTAAAGGATGATATTCAAGCCAAAATAATCCTTGGCAATACCTATCATTTATACCTCCGTCCGGGCATGGAACTTTTGCAAAAAGCCGGAGGACTGCATCGCTTTATTGGATGGGACCGTCCCATATTAACAGATAGCGGAGGCTATCAAGTGTATTCGTTGGCTGACAAACGAAAAATAAAGGAGGAAGGTGTTTCTTTCACATCTCACATCGACGGATCGAAACACAACTTTACGCCGGAAAAGGTCATGGACATTCAACGTGTCATCGGCTCAGACATCATGATGGCTTTGGACGAATGTACACCGTATCCGTGCGACCATCGCTATGCCCAACAGAGCATGGGGATGACGCATCGATGGCTAAAACGATGTATCGACCGCTTTGATTCGACGGAACCCTTATACGGTTATACTCAAACGCTCTTCCCCATCGTACAAGGGAGCACCTATAAAGACCTTCGTATCGCCTCAGCAGAATTCATCGCAAACTGCGGGCGCGAAGGAAATGCCATCGGTGGCCTTTCTGTCGGTGAACCAGCTGAGGTCATGTATGAAATGACTGAAGTTGTTTGCAACATCCTTCCTACTGAAAAGCCTCGCTATCTCATGGGCGTTGGCACACCAGCCAACATCCTGGAATCAATTGCACTAGGGGTAGACATGTTTGATTGTGTGATGCCAACTCGAAATGCGCGCAATGGCATGCTTTTCACTGCTAACGGCATCATCAACATTCGCAATGAAAAATGGAAAGACGACCTTTCGCCGATCGATCCTACTGGCGCCAGCTTTGTTGACACCTATTATACCAAGGCTTACCTTCGACACCTGATGGTATCCAAGGAAATCCTTGGAGCACAAATCGCTACCTTGCATAATCTCGCGTTTTATTTATGGCTGGTTACTGAAGCCCGTAATAAAATCATCGAAGGAACGTTCGCTGTCTGGAAAACTGAAATGGTTAAAAAAGTATCGACGCGTTTATGATCAATCAAACAATCCTATAATTGCTTTTATCTATTGGCATCTTTCATGAAACTGCTCGATCGATACATCATCCGTAAATTCCTGGGAACCTTTTTTTTCTCCCTGGGGTTGATAATCATGATTGCCGTTGTATTCGACATTTCCGAAAAACTGGATGATTTCATAGAGAAAAAAGCGCCGCTGGATAAAATTGTATTCGATTATTACCTCAACTTCATCCCCTACTTCGCCAACCTTTTTGCTCCGCTTTTCGTCTTCATTTCAGTCATCTTCTTTACCGCGAGAATGGCCGCAAACACTGAGATAGTAGCCATCCTGAATTCCGGCATCAGTTTTCGACGGTTGCTTTATCCCTATTTGGTATCCGCTACCGTTTTGGCTACCCTACTTATTTATTTCAACGGCTGGGTAATTCCACATTCAAACAAAGTAAAGTTGGATTTCGAAAATGTATACATCAAAAATCCTGTCAGCTTTAACCAACGGAACATTCACCGGCAGCTGGTTGCGGGCACTTTTGTATACATGGAAAGCTACAACAACGCCGAGAATATCGGCTACCGATTTTCCATGGAAAAAATTGTGAATGGTAAGCGGACCTGGTTTCTTAACTCTGATCGTATCAAGTGGGATAGCGCGTCATCGCGTTGGCACATCGAACAATTCTACATCCGGACAATCAATGGATACCGTGAGACCCTGCGATCAGGATGGCAAATGGACACCCTGCTTGACATGCACCCGTCTGATTTCCGTCGTCGTGCAAACATTATTGATGCCATGGACAACCCTACGCTTTCTAAATTCATCGAAGAGGAACGGACTGAAGGGTCAGTAAATATCAATCCTTACCTCGTAGAAAAGTACCGCCGATATGCACTTCCTTTTTCTACCTTCATCCTCACATTGATTGGCGTTTCACTCTCCAGTCGCAAATCAAGAGGGGGCATTGGCACACAACTGGGCGTCGGCATAACGCTTAGCTTTTCATACATATTATTTATGCAGGTCTTTAACACCTTTGCTGCAAGCGGAAGCATTCCTCCGTTCATCGCCGTGTGGATTCCGAATTTTATCTATGCATGTATTGCTGCCTACTTGGTGAAATTAGCCCCTAAGTAATTCAGCGAATCACTCCCCTATTAAGAGTTTCAACGTGTTTTGAGAGCCATCCTCATACAGGACTTTCATAAAATAAAGGCCGTCTGACAATTCATCAATTGCCAGTTCCTGACTGGTGGTGCCAATGTTTAGATGAAGTGAAAAATCCTTCAGCACATGGCCACTAATATCTGTCAACGAAACAAACGTCTCTTGCTCTTTGCGTGAAGGCATTTTAATGGTAACAGACTGATTGGCGGGATTGGGATAAAGCACTACATTTTCTACTGAAGTCAATGAATAAACTTCGAGGCAAAGATCAACGGTAGTCGTCAAAGTAGTATCATCGGAACAACCATAGGCATCGCTATAGGTATACGTGATGAAGTGCGAACCCGTTCCCGCCAATGAAGGATCAAAATCAAGCCCATTTATTCCATCACCAAAAAGATTACCACCGACGGGTGATGTTACAAGTGTGACCGGCAAATCATCGATGCAATAAATCGAATCAAGTCCTGCCACTTGAGCAACTGGAATAGGAACAGCGAATACATGCACGGTATCCGAAGCCATGCAACCATCGGGATCAGTCACCATCAATACCACATCACCATTGCCTTGTACGGTGAGTGTATCATAGTCATGAACAAATGGCATTCCTGCTAGCATCCAAGAGTAATGGAATCCGCCACCGGATGCAGAACGCAGTAATACATCCGAATTGCCGCATGTAAAAATTGAGTCACTCAAACCGCCATTAATGGCCGCCACCGGATTGCATGCGGTAGAGGTGAATCGCATAATTCGTCCATTCACAGCATCCGCAGCATAAAGTTCACCGTACATGTCTTCTCCAAAAGAAACATAAGACCCCGTAGCAAGTGTTCCCAGGTTAGTATGCGTATAAGTACTGCCATTTTTCAATAATGTACGCATTTGGTTGACGCAATAGTCCGTGAAAAAATACTTGCCATACATGTCTGCGTATTTTGCGCCGCGATACACGTACCCTCCCGTAACCGAACAATTTCCGCTAAGGTGTTGGTATTCCCACACTGGGGGTGTGAACGCAGAGGCTGCTGCGCAACCCGAGGTGTTAAAGGTGTGCGTTCCTTCATAGCAGCGCCATCCATAATTCCTTCCAGTGGTTACGATAGCAGGCTCAAGATCTACTTCCTCCCAGGTATTTTGGCCAACATCACCAATCCACAAATCACCATTCAAACGATCAAAACTAATCCGCCATGGGTTGCGCATTCCTTTTCCCCATATTTCAGGACGACCCAATGTAGTATCCTGGGCAAATGGATTAGTTGGTGGAATGGAATAACCAGGCACGCCGGAAGCAACCTGTAAGCGCAACAATTTGCCCAGCAAGGTATCCGGATTCTGACCACGGTTTCCTGGATCGTTTTGGGAACCTCCGTCACCCGTACCGATATATAAATATCCATTGACAGGACTTATCGCTATACTTCCGCCATTGTGATTACTGTATGGCTGATAAATGGTAAGAAGAATTTCCTCTGAATTAGGATCCGCAACATTCGGGTTCGCAGCACTGACACGAAAACGGGAAATGGTGGTGTAACCTGATGGACGTGAAGTGTAATTGACATAAAAATAACCGTCAGTTGCATAATCCGGGGCGAAGACCAACCCCAACAATCCTCTCTCGCCGTTGTAATACACCCGTGACGAAATATCTAAAAATGGTGTCGCCACCAAAGTGCCCGCAGAATCGATGATTCGAATACGACCGACTTGTTCGACTACGAACAAACGTGAATCGCCACAATTGCGTATGTCAACAGGTACTGATAATCCAGTTACATAAGGAGTCAACGATATTTGTGCCGAAAGTGACCCGCTAACTAAAAGCAACAAAAACAACGCAACCAAATTGAATTTTGATTTCATAATTCGTAGGATTAATGAAAATCAAAATTATCGATTTAATTGAATAATAACTTATGATCCGGACACAAAAAAACCCAGCCATTAGCCAGGTCGAATTCCTTTATTTAAAATGTATGGTCAGAAAATAATCTTGACCGTTATGAATAAGATCGCCGAAATCAGGACCGCGTCTACTACCAGCAGCATGTACAAACTGATCGGATAACTTTCTCCGCTATTCTCTACCTTTTGCATCGTACGTTTAATAGCATTGTCCTCGTTGATGTGATCAAATGTCATCATTGGTTCGTTTTTCATGGGTTTTCCTTTTTGGTTAATGATACGCGCATGCCGGGTCTTTACTATCAGAAAAACGAACAATGGCTTTCAACGGTAAGAAAAACGTTAAGAATTCTTACGAAACGTTGATACCTAATCATATATTCAATTAGACTATTCGAATTGCTGATTTTTGCACTGTAATAAATAGGCCGAAAATGCACTGATAGTTGAATACAACGACAGGCTTTCAAAAGGTTCTACCCATAAGCTAACATTGTTTCAATCGATTTTTACCCCGACCTTTCTTTCCATTAACTTTCGCGCAAAATCAAACATGCATAATACTTGCAGTATACCTAAATACGCCTCTAACGTTTTGATGGTTCGGCCCCGTGATTTCCATGTTAACCCGCAAACGATTCTAGACAACCATTTTCAGTCGATCGACCACGTCCAAAGTAGAGAAGAAATCGAATCACGGATTCAAGTTGAATTCAACCAATTGGCACAAGCGCTTATCCAGGCAGGCATCAAGGTCAATATATTCGAACAGTCTGATGGAATGGACACTCCGGATGCTATTTTTCCGAACAATTGGTTTTCAACCCATACCAATGGCACACTGGTTCTTTATCCGATGAAAGCAATTAACCGACGACTTGAACGTCGTCACGAAATCATTCAATGGCTACAAAAAGAATACTCGACACTCATTGAATTAACGCAATTCGAAAAGCACGATAAATTCCTCGAAGGAACTGGTAGCTTGGTGCTTGACAGATCGCGTGAAATCGCCTATGCTGCCATTTCAGACCGTACGCATCCTCGATTGGTACTCGATTGGTGTCACCACATGAACTACGAACCGGTATTGTTTTCAGCGCGCGACAAGAATCGAAATCCGATCTACCACACAAACGTCGTCTTGTCTTTGGGAAACAATTTTATTTTGGCAGGCTTGGACACCATATCAGATATCACCGAGCGCAGTTTACTTGAAAAAAGTTTAAACCAGGAATCCGTGATTATCATTGAACTTTCGTTGGAGCAGATTCATCAATTTGCAGGTAACGGGCTTCAACTCATTAATCATGCAGGAGAACCTGTTTTTGTATTATCATCTGGCGCATGGAAAAGCCTGACTAGTATTCAGCAAGAATTAATTGAATCAAAAACACGGGTAATTCACGTTGACTTGTCCTTGACCGAGCAGTTGGGTGGCGGAAGTGCCCGCTGCATGTTGGCTGAACTTTTCTAATCAAAAACAAATGCCGGCCCCAATACTAAGTGAAAATCCGGCTAGATCGTAATTTCTCCCTAAAAGAAAACGATGATTCACTCCGTTATCAAAATCCACTTCTTTGAACGATGGTCTGATTACAGGTAGGCTCCAACGAAGTTTTAGCGGATTCACGTATACGGAATGGTTAAAATAAAAACGGGACTCAAACGCGAACAACGCATTAAAACCTAAGCTTTTTGAATTAAAACTGCTAGAACTACTGCGAATTGAATCAAGCGGCACCTCAACCATCAGCTTCTCCTCCATATCCAGCATGCTGATACCTCCGCAAACAAGCAACTCAAGGCCTTTTGACTTTTTACGCGGATAAGGCAATAACTTGAAGGCCACTAATGCATCCGAAGAAGCTACTGAATTTCGTACTATGAGTTGATCAATTTCAGGATTGCTACTATCAACATTGCCATACGTAGCTGAAGTAACACGCGCCAAGGAAAATGCTACTTGTATACCTAAACGAGGTGACCAGCGGTATCCAAAACCGAATTGTAGATTGGGAGCACCCACTTCGGCATTGGCAACGGATAGCAAAGGACAATTGGATGTGATATTATCAGTGCTACAATCCAAAGAACGGTATCCGGAAATTCGGAGAACCGAACTTAAATTAGATTGTACAAGCGAACTGCCACCAAATTCAATCGACGCATTGAAACGCCCTGGATCCGATGCCTGAGCATAGGCAGAACTGGCACTACCGACAAGCAGTAGGATTGAAATCCAACGACTAATTGAGCGAAACACCTGTTTTAGAAAAAAACTGTTCGACATCTACCAACATTACATATTCCTGCGATACTGTCCGCCAACTTCAAACAAGGACTTTGTAATCTGACCGATGGAACAATACTTGGCCGACAACATGAGTTGTTCAAACATATTTTTATTCTGAATGGCTGCCAACTGTAGTTGCTTCAACATATCACTTGCATGATCAAGGTTGCCACGATTCAACTCAGACAACATTGCAATTTGGTATTCCTTTTCTTCAGGAGTAGCTCGGATGACTTCGGAAGGAATGATGGTCGGAGATCCTTTTGAAGAAAGGAATGTATTTACGCCCACAATGGGATATTCACCCGTATGTTTCAAAGTCTCATAGTATAGACTCTCCTCCTGAATTTTGCCACGCTGGTACATGGTTTCCATGGAACCCAAGACTCCTCCCCGTTCTGTGATACGATCGAATTCCACCATCACTGCCTCTTCTACAAGATCCGTCAACTCTTCAATGATGAAAGAACCCTGCATAGGGTTTTCATTTTTGGCAAGTCCTAACTCACGATTTATAATCAATTGGATAGCCATTGCGCGGCGGACCGAATCCTCGGTTGGAGTTGTTATAGCTTCATCGTAGGCATTTGTATGCAACGAATTGCAATTATCATAAATGGCATACAATGCTTGCAACGTGGTTCGGATGTCATTAAAATCTATTTCCTGAGCATGCAACGATCGACCGGAGGTCTGTATATGATATTTAAGCAACTGAGATCGTTCATCCGCGCCATATTTTTGACGCATCGCTTTAGCCCAAATACGACGTGCCACTCGACCAATGACCGCATATTCAGGATCAATGCCGTTACTAAAGAAGAAGCTTAAATTTGGAGCGAACTTATTAATGTCCATTCCTCGTGATAAGTAATACTCCACGTAGGTGAAACCATTCGACAGGGTGAAGGCAAGCTGGGTTATCGGGTTTGCACCGGCTTCAGCGATATGATAACCAGAAATAGATACTGAATAAAAATTCCTGACTTTCCGTTCTATAAAATACTGTTGCACATCCCCCATTAAACGCAGCGAAAACTCCGTCGAGAAAATGCAGGTGTTCTGCGCCTGATCCTCCTTCAGAATATCTGCCTGAACAGTTCCTCTTACTTGTTGCAACGTTTCCGCTTTAATCTTTTCATAGACATGAACTGGCAATACCTGGTCGCCCGTGACACCCAGCAACATCAGACCCAACCCATCATTTCCTTCGGGCAATTCACCTTGATAGTGCGGTCGTTTAACACCTTTTGCCGAATAAATACTATCAATTTTTGCTTTTACTTCTTTCTCCAGACCGTTTGACTTAATATATAATTCGCATTGCTGATCAATAGCTGCATTCATAAAAAAGGCAGTCATGATTGCAGCCGGACCATTGATGGTCATCGACACAGAGGTCTTGGGGTCTGCCAAATTAAATCCGCTGTATAATTTTTTAGCATCATCCAAACAGCAGATAGACACACCACTATTGCCAATCTTTCCATAAATATCTGGTCGACGATTAGGATCATGGCCGTAAAGAGTTACAGAATCAAATGCGGTGGAAAGGCGTTTCGCAGGCATCCCTTTACTGACGTAATGAAAACGTCGATTGGTTCTTTCAGGACCCCCTTCGCCAGCAAACATACGCGTGGGATCTTCTTCCGTACGCTTGAACGGATAAACCCCGGCTGTGTAGGGAAATTCTCCCGGGAAATTCTCCTGCAAATTCCAGCGAAGAATATCACCCCATGCTTCAAAACGAGGCGTTGCAATCTTGGGGATGCGTGTATGCGACAGTGACTCCGTGTGGGTACTAACCTTTACTTCCTTGTCTCTGACTTTGTAAGTATAGTAATCTCCGTGGAACTGTTTGACTTTATCCGGCCATTGCTCGAGCAGCAATTTATTCTTGCCATCCAATTGCAATTCAGTCTGCTTGGTCAATTCAGCCAATGCTATTTTGATCGGACTTTTATCCTTTATATCACAGCTATCGAGGGCTTCCAACGACTTACGAATTCCAAAAAGCCGTTGTGCCACCTCAGCCTGCATCAGCGCCCATTTGTTATACGTACGTACAGTATCAGATATCTCGCTCAAGTATCGGATGCGAGCTGGCGGAATGATGTAGATTTTTTCTGACATCTCGCCCGTCATTTCGAAGGTGCTCTTCCAGCCTAATTCCAACTTATTGTTCAGTTTGTCAATCAACGAGCGATACAACCGATTCATACCTGGGTCGTTGAATTGGGAAGCGATAGTTCCAAATACTGGCAGATGCTCATCGTCCGTATCCCACAATTGATGATTCCGTTTGAATTGTTTTTTCACATCACGGATGGCATCCAGAGCGCCTCTCTTATCAAACTTGTTGAGTGCAATTACATCTGCAAAGTCAAGCATGTCGATTTTTTCCAGCTGTGTGGCTGCGCCATATTCCGGAGTCATCACGTAGAGCGAAACATCCGAATGATCTAAAATTTCAGTGTCGCTCTGTCCTATCCCAGAAGTCTCCAGGATAATCAAATCATAGGCCGCAGCCTTTAGAATATCGACGGCATCCTTCACGTATTTAGATAATGCCAGGTTTGACTGACGAGTAGCCAGTGATCGCATATAGACGCGCGGATGGTTGATTGCATTCATACGGATGCGGTCGCCGAGCAGCGCACCACCTGTCTTCCGCTTAGAAGGATCAACAGATACGATGGCAATGTTCTTGTCGTTGAAATCAATAATAAATCGACGAACCAACTCATCCACGAGCGAAGACTTTCCAGCGCCACCGGTTCCAGTAATTCCAAGTACAGGTACTTTTTGAGTTGCTTCAGCCCGTTGCAAAACTGAATACTCAGCCGGGTAATTTTCTGCAAAAGTGATTAAGCGAGCGATGGATTTCACATCTTTCTTTTCGACCGATTTCCATTCATCGTTAATACTAGTGACAGTAGCATAGTCCGATTTCATCAACAAGTCGTTGATCATGCCTTGAAGCCCCATAGCACGACCATCATCCGGTGAATAAATTCGAGTAATTCCATAGGCATGCAATTCTTCGATTTCTGTCGGAAGAATCACTCCGCCACCTCCACCGAAAATCCGAATGTGTCCGCATCCACGTTCTTTTAACAGATCGTGCATGTACTTAAAATACTCGACATGACCTCCTTGATAACTCGTCATAGCAATTGCTTGCACATCTTCCTGGATGGCACAATTGACAACCTCCTCTACTGAACGATCATGACCCAAGTGAATGACTTCTGCCCCACTGGACTGGATGATCCGCCGCATAATGTTGATGGCCGCATCATGTCCGTCGAATAAGGATGCCGCGGTGACGATCCTGATCTTATGTGTGGGTTTGTAGGGAGCTGGCTGTTGCATTTTCGAGGATGGAAATCAGTCGACAAAGATAGAAAATTCATGCGGGAGATTACGTTGGAATCCCCGCCTGGGAACTTGTGAAATCTATTGGTTTTTAACAACTTGTGCCGAATTACCAGAAGCCGTGAATTCATGACATTAACCATTCAACCGGTACGCTCACCTGCCGCGCTAAGAGATTTTATATTTCTACCGGAAAAACTACCGAACGGCCGGCCGAATTGGATCCCACCCATTTGGATGGACGAACACGTTTTTCATTCCAACACAAAGAATCCGGCGCACTCCGTTTGTCGCGTGGAACGTTGGCTGGCAATTGAAGCGGGCCGAATCATTGGACGGATCATGGGCATTATACACGACGAATACAACGCTACCCATGGAGAAAAGACCGCACGTTTTTTTGGATTGGAATGTATCAATCGACAAGACGTAGTCCATAAATTATTAGCTGCCGCTGAAAAATGGGCTATAGACCAAGGCATGGAAAAGCTCATCGGACCATTCGGATTCAGCGATAAAGATCCGGAAGGTCTCCAGGTGGATGGATTTGAAAACCTACCAGTCATAGCTACTGCCACCAATGCAAGCTACTTGCCTACCCTAGTAGAAAAAGAAAATTATACGAAGCTGACGGATTGCGTCGTATATCAAATAAGCGTACCAAAAAAAACGCCGGTCATCTATGAACGTATTGCCAAGCGAATACATCAACAACTGAATGTACGTGTCATCAATTTTACACGGCGTAAGGAACTCAAGCCCTTCGTCATTCCCGTGTTCGAACTTATTAATGCAACCTATAAAGACTTATTAGGATTTGTGCCGTTAAGCATGGCGGAAATGAAAAAACTAAAGTCTCAATACCTTTCTATCCTACAACCTAAATTCATCAAGGTAGTCGTTGATCTGAACAATCGTGTTATTGGTTTCGTGATAGCCGTTCCCGATTTCAGTCTAGGACTGCAGCGATCAAATGGGCGGATGTTTCCTTTTGGGTTTCTGAAAGTATTACATTCCATGAAAAGAACCAAGCAGTTGGACATTCTTCTGGGAGCTGTGCATCCAGATTATCAAGGACGCGGACTGACCACTCTACTCGGCATGGAATTATTACGAGATGTCAGGGAGGCAGGATTCGAGTATATGGATAGCCATTTAATCCTTGAAACAAACTTTAAAATGAGGGGCGAAATGGAACGAATAGGGGGCAAAGTATATAAGCGATACCGAATATATCAAAAGCCACTTCGTTAATCAGCCACTTCCAACTAATAATGCTAGTGACTTATTCGGGCAATGAAGCGTCGAAGATCGCAGGAATCCTTCAAGATCATTATTTGTTCGAGGGAATCTTTTTGTGCATCGTACCGCAAATAGCTTAAAAAGTTTGCATTGTTCCATGAATGGCCTTTAATGGCACGACTGACACGACTTGGGTCGTAAAACCTAACTGTATCCAAGCAAGAAACGATTGAATCAAACATGTGCTGTTTGTACAGCGGCTTCAAATCGCGAGATTTCTTAAAAACATCGCTCGCATAGAGCACACGCAATGCATCAGCGCCGCGTACTAGATGACGAGTTAATTGTTTATCGTCAGCCAAACGTTGAACATACGAAAGATAGATGGAAGAATTTTTTCCAAAACGGTATTTCAAATAACGAATGGCTCCTTGCTCGCCAACGAAAGAAGCCAGATTTTCATTGTAATCCACATCGCTTTTAAGATAAACAGATGCATGCGTCAATTCATGCAAAATCAATTCTGCCAATCTACCTTCATCACGCGCGAGCATGCCAGAAAGAATTGGATCAGGGAGCCAACCAAGCGTACTCCACGCAGAAACATCATAGGCATACACATCGAAACCAGCTAAACGAAGCTCTTCCGAGAGATGTTCAGCACGATCTTTTAAAAAATATCCTTTGTACGATACTTCACCTAGAAAAGGAAACGACCATGTGTAGGGAACAAGATCAAAGGGTTGAGAGGCGGTAACCACCCACAACAACGGCTTACCCTTCTGATCATAATATGAACGATAGTTGTTTGTTGGTTTCAAGCCGAGCGAATCTACTCCATACCGCTCAACATCTTGAATAAACTGCAACTTCGTTTTCACAGACGAAGAAACAGCGGGATCAACTAACACTTCCTGTACAGGAACTGATTGATAAATCAACTTTAGTTGGCCGAACAACTGCATCAACCCATAATCTACCAACTGGAAATTGAGCAATAGAATAAAGAAAAAGGGCAGGATAAATAAGTCAACCCAGTACTTCTTTCGCACCATGATTGAATTCTAGCAGCTAATTTTATTTAAAAAGAAATCCAACGCGAATCCCGCCACTAGCAGAGAAGGGAGCATCGCCGCCACCAACTACACCATAACCGACAGTGATACCATCTTGACTATAGGTGTACCCTAAGCTACCAAAGATATCAAACAAGAAGGAATCATCGTAAACCCATTGCTTCCCAAACTACAATAGAAACGACAAATAGTTCACCGATTGCATGGACATACCCATGTAGTAAGGAGGATAACTAACAGGCTCATTCACCGTCTGCCTGTAACTACCAAGCATAACATCCGGCCGAATATATCCACCTTTTAGCAAATGAGAATATTTCATCCCACGGCTATAAAAGTCCGGTGTATTAATAAATTTATATCCTAAACGGAAAAACACACCGGAGGCATCGTCATTGATATTCGGATTTACTCCAACTCCGACAACTCCGATATTTGCCTCAACACTGCGCCCTGGCTTAAGACTCCGCTCATACACAAAAGACAGGTTATTCCTTAACGGGGACAAGAAATCAACCTTAACGGCGTTCTTTTTCTGTCCGACATAATTCTCCGGATTCGAAAAGTCAGATGACATAAACTGGACCGATCCATTTGCAAAAACCACCTTAATCAAATTGTCTTTAGCAATTGAAACGGTTGGACCGGTTTCATAACCAATCATTTTATATTTGACTTCATCCAATCCAACCTCTTGGACTTTAACTACCAGGATTTCTTTATTGCGTTTATACAACGTGTCTTGTCCAAAAACAAATGTACAAATTGCAGAAAACAGCATTAATAAGAGTATGTGTTTCATGATTTATAGGAATTTGTTAAAACAATTACAGGTAAAAACACCAATATCAAAATGACAAAAATCATTTTAGTGTTTGCAGCTGACTTTCAATCGCCTTGATCTTCGCCTCTGCATCCATCATTTTCTTTCGTTCGTTTTCAACTACTTCCGGCTTTGCATTTGACACAAAACGTTCATTGGAAAGCTTTGCCTGAACGGATTTCAAGAACCCGAGATTGTACTCCAATTCTTTGGTCAATCGTTCGCGTTCAGCACCCACATCTACGTTCCCTGATACTGGTACAAAACATTCTACCTTACCCACCATGAACGAGAAGGAATTATCTACCTTTTCATGAGACAGCGCCAACTGATCTAGATTTGCTAGTTTTTTAATAACGCCATCAAAGGAGCTATCGATAGGCGCTGAGGATTTAATGTAGAGCGAAAGTGCTTCACGTGGAGACAAACCTTTCGAGCTGCGAAGATTTCTGATTTGAGCTACCACTTCAGCAGCGAAATTAAAACCTGACAAAACCCGCTGGTCTAGAGCAGACTCTTCCGGCCATTTTGCTACGATAATACAATCGGATTCGCTGCGGTCATTCAGGTGATGCCATAACTCTTCCGTGATGAACGGCATCCAAGGATGCAACACTTTTAGGAGTTGTTCAAAATAACCAAGTGTAGCTGCATATGTTTCTGAGTCAATAGCGGCAGGACCTGTTTCATTATAAGCAGGTTTCACCATTTCCAAGAACCATGAACAGAAATCATCCCAAACCAACTTGTAGGATGCCATTAACGCATCACTCATACGGTACTTGGAATAATGGTCGTTGATGACCGACAGTTGCTCGTTGAATCGATGACCGAACCAGGAAATAGCAGTACGGTTCACTTCTGGCATCGTCAATGAAGAATCAGGTGCCCAACCCTTTACCAAACGGAATGCGTTCCAAATTTTATTGGAGAAATTGCGCCCTTGCTCGCAGAGACTTTCATCGAACAGCAAGTCATTACCTGCTGGCGAACTCAACAACATGCCCACGCGGACTCCATCTGCACCATGTTTTGCAATGAGGTCAAGCGGGTCCGGAGAATTCCCCAGTGATTTGGACATCTTGCGACCAAGCTTATCGCGGACAATTCCGGTAAGATAAACGTTGGTGAATGGTTTTTCGTGCAAGTATTCATATCCGGCAATAATCATTCGAGCCACCCAGAAGAATAGAATTTCAGGGGCTGTGACTAAATCATTGGTTGGATAATAATATTTGATATCCTTATTATCCGGATTCTTAAATCCATCAAAAACTGAAATCGGCCATAGCCATGATGAGAACCAGGTATCTAGTACATCTTCATCCTGACGCAGATCGTTCACAGCAACAGAAATTCCTTTCGTGGCAAACAACTTCACCGCATCTTCCGCGGTCTTGCAAACGACGTGCTCGTTGTTAGGTCCGTACCACGCAGGAATGCGTTGCCCCCACCACAATTGACGCGAGATACACCAATCGTGTACATTCTCCATCCAATGGCGATAAGTATTAATAAACTTGTCAGGAATCAAGCGAATATCTCCATTGACGACATGGTCTAATGCAGGCTTCGAAACCTGATCCATACGAAGGAACCACTGCATGGAAAGCTTTGGCTCGATGACAGCGTCGGTACGTTCCGAATAACCGACTTTGTTTTTGTACTCCTCGGCTTTAACAAGTTGGCCACTAGCATCAAGATCTTTAGATATCTTTTTACGTACTACAAAGCGATCTTCTCCGATGTAAAATTTCGCAGCGCTACTCATGGTTCCATCATCATTGATGGTATCAATAACTTCAAGACCAAATTTCTGTCCAAGATTATAGTCGTTGATATCGTGTGCTGGCGTAACCTTCAGTGCTCCTGTACCGAACTCCATTTCAATGTAATCATCAAATACAATCGGCACCGGACGATTGACCATCGGTATCACGGCGAAACAACCCTTCAAGTGCTTATAACGTTCGTCGTCCGGATGGACGCAGACACCGGTGTCTCCCAGGATGGTTTCCGGACGTACTGTAGCAATGGTAATGAATTCTGATCCATTGAAAGATTGTGCAGCCACAGTCACTGACCAAGTCGATTCACTGAAACTCCATTCCGATGAATTCAATTTTAAAAGAGCGGCCAATTCCGCATTCACGATTGGGTAGCGTACGTGATATAACTTAGACTGGACTTCCTTGTAGATGACTTCTTCGTCACTTAATGCAGTCTTTCCTTGGGGATCCCAGTTCACCATTCGGACACCGCGATAAATATGTCCCTTCTGATGAAGATCCACAAATACAGAAATTACCGCGTCACTAAGATCATCCTCCATGGTGAAGCGCGTACGTTCCCAATCGCAGGATGCGCCCAGTTTTTTCAATTGATCCAGGATGATGCCACCGTACTTTTCTTTCCATTCCCAAGCATACTTCAAAAATTCATCACGAGTAAGGTCCTTTTTATTGATCCCTTTTTCGCGAAGCATGGCAACGACCTTAGCTTCGGTTGCAATAGAAGCATGATCAGTACCAGGCACCCAGCAAGCGTTGAAGCCGCGCATCCTGGCACGGCGTATCAATACATCCTGGATGGTATTATTGAGCATGTGACCCATGTGCAAAACACCAGTCACATTCGGAGGAGGAATAACAATGGTATATGGGGTACGATCATCAGGGATGCTGCGAAAAAAACCGCTTTCCAACCAATGCTTGTACCATTTATCCTCCACTTGGGAAGGATCGTACGTTTTAGGAATTTCCATAACTGCGCTTAAAGCCCAAATTTAATAAAAATGAGCCAAAGCGCAGGATTCATCTGGTAAATTCGTGATGAGGGAACTTCTCCAGGGCTTGTCGATACAATTCCCTGAATCGATTTTCCAAGACAGACTGGGTCCCTTTCATTTGATCAACTACCTGCTTTGACCACTCGATGTATTCAAAACGACGCTGAATCGACCATTCATGAGGGGGATGATTCAGCATATCGTTCACATTGCATATTTTATCGGCAAGCTTGATTTTACGTGCTTTCTCGCTTTTTTGGCTAGCTGAAGCAACTTGTTTTATTTTTCGTTCTTCCGCAGAAAGTAATTTATCGTCCGTGAGTTCTATGACTAAGTCAGCCACCAAAGATCCGAAGCGATCACAAAGTTCTTCGTAGGTGGTCTCAGTATCTTCGATGGTATCATGAAGTAAAGCAGCCATAAGCAGATCCAAATCAGATTCACCAGCGGCAGCACAAGTGTATGCCACCTGAATTGGATGGTTGATATACGGTGTTGCATGTTCATCCTTACGGCGCTGAAAACGATGTCTATTTGCCGAGAACTCCATTGCCTCCAAGAGCTTCACTTCTACTACTAGCGTGTTCATCGGAATTGTATTTTTAATAATGAAAAAGGCCGGTTGACCCGGCCTTCTTTTTAGTTCAATATCAAACGAAGTACTTTGTGTTCATCTCCAACCATAATATTCAGGAGATAAATTCCGGCTGGAAGTACAGAACGATCGAGTGGCCATTGGGCAGAACCAGCGTCTAGAAAAAGTTCCGAAGTTAAAATCTGACGGCCGGTAAGATCCAAGAGAGAAACACTTGCTTTATCAGCATTCAACAATCCTGTTATGACAATTCGGTCATTGGCCGGATTTGGGTAGATGGACCATACAGTGGAAGTTGGCAAAGATCGTTGTGTATACTCAGGAGTTTCGGATGCAGCAGCTAGGGCTGTTGTGCCCGCCAACCACATTACAGCATTGATAAATAGTTTTTGATGAGAGCCGCTAGCAGCCGTCTTATAGGCTGAATAGAGAACGTCATTTGAATCGCCGGTACCATCATCGGATGGAGAGCTGTCGCCGATGCTACAGACTCGGCCAGTACCATACGTCGAACTGGCAAACATTACCTGAGTAGTACCTGTCGTTGAATATCCGGTTCGATAAACCAATCCTGTCGCTGTAGCATTTGCAGTACGATTCAGGTTCATCGTAGTACCGGCATCATATTTCAATCCAGTAACGTTTCCAGCTGGACCTTTCAGTATTGAATTTACTGTCAGCGGCGCAATCGTTGTGGTTGTAAGTGAAATCGATGTTGAATCGAAGAGTATACCAAATGGATTAGAGCGAACAGGGTTGTTCCGGAAGAAGTCATTCCAAATCCGAACAGGATCCCAACCATCGTTGTTACGATCACTGCCAGCATGGTTGCCACCGATAAACAAACCACCACCATTCTGAACGAAATTCATCATGGCTGTCTTTTCAGCAGCAGTAAAAGCAATATTAGGTTCAATGACGATGAACACTTTATAATTAGCCAAATCCTGAGCATTGGTAGTTACACCATACGTTATCGCGCCGTTATAAGGCAACGTTTCAACGGTATAGCCTTTACGCACGAGATCCATGCCCCAACTGGAAAGTGCACCTTTCCAATATGTTTCCGCGGTAGTAGCCGTGATGCCAGATTGAGCAGCTGTAGGAATGCGCTGCGGATTGGCTTCATTACCAGCTCCAGTAACCATTGATCGAGTACTACTAGTACCAATATTAAAAACATCAGCATCTACTACCCAGTCAGCATTTCCGGCCATCTGAGCTTTATTTGCCGCAAACAATATTTTAGTTTGAGCGTGTGCTGTTCCAAGGATGCAAGCGAAGGCGAATACAATAATTCTTTTCATGGCATTAATTCTTGTTCTAAAAGTAGGCAAAATCAATACGCTTTGCAAATGCGATTTGGGATGATTTAAACGGCGAAGTACTGAAATTAACCAACTTATTGAAGCTTACATAAATTCTCTGACATTCGACGATCCAATCCATAGCAATCACGTCTGAAATTCAATTGTTTATCATCATCCACCCAAGCTGTCAGATAGACAATGTAGACTCGAACCGGCTGATCTAAACCTATATTTTGTGATACTCCTTTGTGTTTGCCTTTGCGGATGCGTGATGACCATTCAACATGCTCCGGAACCAGAAACTCTACCAGCTTTTCAGGATGCTCGACTCTGACGCAACCATGACTTAGCGTACGGTCCGCCGAATTGAAAAGCTGCCGCGCAGGTGTATCGTGCAAGTAAATAGCATAAGGATTAGGAAGCAGAAATTTAACCCGACCTAATGCATTCCAAGAACCTGGCGTCTGACGGATATTGACTGGATAATACATTTCGTTGACCCGTCGCCAGTCAACATTGACTAAAGCTATTTTATCGCTGCGACCGCAAGCATTAATTACTTGAAAATGATTTCTTGCTAGATAGCCGGTATCGCGAAGGACTTCAGGTAGTAATTCCTCAAGAAATATTTTTTTAGGAACATCCCATGCAGGATCGAACACCATGGATGTTAACTTGGAAGAAAAAAGAGTAGTTGGCCATGTAGGTTGGCCAACAACCACTCGATCCATCCACGCTATCTTTCCTTCTTGATAAGCAATTAGCGTAAATGCTGGAACATTTACCACAATAAACTTGTCTTCGGAAAATTCAGGTAGCCATCTCAATCGCTCCATATTGACTAGCACCTGTTGGATCAGTGTATCCAACGGAATATTTAGCAGTTGGAGAAACTCCGCATCTATACCGACACTTGATTTCAATCCGTAACGTTTCCTAAAGCTTACAATAGCACGTCGAAGCGATTCTTCAGAATTCGATGAATCTAAATCACCCAGGACACACAAGCGATGACGAATTTCGTAGTCGTCATTTGTTTTTGAATTCTCTAAGTCGAATTCAATTTTAGGCCATGACTCACTATCGAGCGAACGACGTAATCTAGACAGCATTCTACGCATGTCAAGATATGCATGACTCAATGGTTCGTTGGCCGAAAGATTCACAGGAGTCATTTTAAAAATGTTCGTCAATCGATCTTTCAACGATACTTTTTTAAAAGGGAGAAACCAACCAAAATCTCGAGCCTTATCTTGCCCAACTCCTCTATAAAGGCGCGATGCCACATCAAAATAGACAACTGTTCGTAAAATATCTACGAATCTCAACTGTTCCATTTCAACCCAAAAACACCCATCACCCATCCAGCGATTTGCACCACTCCACTTCAACGGAGAAATTAAAGTAGAATCTAACCTGATACCATCCAGTTCAGCATCATCCAGCAAGCGGATAAGCTCATCGGAATATTTGTTGGGACCATTTTGATCGGACCAGGCGAATCGAAAGGATCTTTCAACATAAAAATCAAGTACCGTATCCTTCCATGTCCAGAAGTATGGGTGCAATTGAAAAAACAATAAAACGTCAGATGCATCTACGGCGATCGGAGCCTTTGCGAATGGCACTGTATGCCTAGCATTTTGAAGCGTGACTTCTGAAAGTCGAATAGAATCGTGGCAGGAGATTGCAATAAAGAAAATAGCAGCTAAGAATCTTCCAGTTTTCACAAACTGAAAATTACCGAGTATCACCGGTAACCAACATGACTAATCCCATCCTTCGATCAAGCCATTGTCCTGATCATCATCATTGTCGGGGTCATCGTCGTCAACATCTGTGTCAGCCGAATCACCGGCTTTGAACTGGGCTTCACGGATGTTATTAATTTCACCTTCCACTGTAATTTTAGATCCAGGGCGGGTTAATCGATCGAAGAACCCTTCCTCCCAAATCTCGAGATCTTCGTCAAGATTATCATTTTCCTGTCCTTCCCCGACGACAAAAAAAACATCATCATACGGCTCACCACCCTGTTCAGTGGCATCAATACCAGTTACTCCAAACACCACACAGCGTGGCGTCACTTCCAGTACAGAAGAATGCATACCAATTCCATCGTCCAGCATCGCCGAGATGCGCACGTGTCCATCGTAGTCAACACGGAGAAAATCCAGGGCTACCTGACGAACCTGATTCAAACACATAACATCGGTACCAGACAAGCGATATATTCTGGCATTCAGCATGAGCTTTTCCAAAAAGCCATCAACCGAGTTCAGCGCCAAGCGATCAAAACCACTTAATCCGCGATCATCCAACTCAAAAAAATCATCCTCAAAATAAGTCATACACTTTTAAATTATCGGTTTACATCCATTCGAATACGCCATTCTTTAGGATATGCATTATTCAACCGGCCGTTCACAGCCTTACCCCAGCCTAATGAATAACCTTCGTACACAAGCAGCATCCACCCTTTGAGGTATGGATCTACAGGCAAGGCTTCACCACGAAGGTACTGAAGCGCTAAGGATAAATCCAGCGGAATGAAGGGCAACGAATTTTTACGATGAATGGACCAAGCAATTTCGGGCGAAGGCAGCAGTTCTTTCCCTTTAAAGGTGCCAATTTTACATCCTGAATAGACGACTCGCAATCCAGCTTGAAGATCTTCTAACAGATCTTTAAAGTGAGTGGGCATTGCCCAAACATCATCTCCTTGTCGTTGATAAAAAAAATCACCGGCCAGATATTTCTGATCCTCCGAAAGTCCGAACGGCTTTTGCTTTGACGGTTTTGATTTTCGACGTTGCGTATTTAGGATCGAATCAGTTGACGCTTTTTTACGCATTGCACTAATGAAAAAACCCTCCCCTTTCACTCTGTGTGGGTAGAAGCGCGCACCGTAGTCATTCCGCTCAATCCCATCGAAGACGGGCAATGATAGGACTTCAACCAAACCCTCATCTACCCAGCGTTTCACTTGTTGTTCATCCTCATCTTCAGACCATGTGCATGTACTGTAGATTAAAATACCGCCAGGAAATAGCGCTGCCAATGCTGATTCAAGTATGGTAGACTGTCTTGCGGCACAAAGGGAAACGTTCGCTTGACTCCATTCTTTAACGGCAATTGGATCTTTTCGAAACATCCCTTCACCACTGCATGGAGCATCAACAAGGATTAAGTCAAAGTAATTGGCATATTGCGTAAAGTCCTCTGGATCATTTCGGGTAACGACGATTCCAGGATGTCCCCACTTGACTAAATTTTCACAAAGAATGAAATTACGCTGCGGCACGACTTCATTGCAAACAAGCAGTGATTGGCTCGGCAACAAAGAACGCAGGTGTGTGGATTTACCGCCTGGTGCAGCGCAAAGATCCAAAGCAAAACGCACACCTGACACATCTACGTGCTCACGGACAATCATTTCAACGTACATGGAACTCGCCTCTTGCACATAATAGCAACCGGCATGAAAAAAGGGATCTCGAGTAAATGACGGGCGCTCAGAAAGATATCTGCCTTGCGTACACCAAGGAACTGGCACGTCTTGTTGAAATCGTTGAGATGGTTTAAACGGATTCAATCGAATACTAACCGGCGGAACACCCGTTAAGGCCTGAAAAAAATCAGGCGCTTCTGCACCTAGCTGGGCAGTCATACGATGTGTGAAATCGGCAGGGAACGACATGTGACAAAGTTCGTTTTTTTGAAGTGAGTATTGCAACACCCTAGGAATAAAATCAACAAGGATTGAGGTGCACTTGGCCAATTCGGCACCAGCATACTTCGCCAGCAAACTTTTCAATATATTAGTACCATGATCAATCGCTTACGAAACGTATCCCTAACGTCTTGGATTATCATCGCGCTGATGACCGGTTTAACACTTGGCGCATGGTACCACACAGCGCATCCTGACCCACATCAGATATCCGCTTTTTCGCAGAACATGCATCTCCTAAGTGATATCTTTCTGCGACTGATCAAAATGATTGTTGCGCCACTGGTATTTTCATTGCTACTAACTGGAATAGCAAAAACTGGAGACTTCAAAACCGTAGGAAGAATTGGATTGAAGACCATGGTTTATTTTACTGGGGCAACCATTATTGCACTGTTGTTGGGACTAATTATTGTAAACGTTTTTCGTCCTGGAGTAGCCATGCACCTGGGTAACACCGTTTCAATCCCAGTCACCCCAAAAGCGTTTGACGCCAAGGAGTTCGTAACGCATATTTTCCCAGAAAGTGTGGTAGATGCTTTAGCCAAAAACCAGATTCTTCCGATCATTATTTTTGTCCTCTTCTTCGGAATGGCTACTGCATCGCTGAGAGAGCGAGGACGTATTGTAGTGGACTTCTTTGATGCGATTGCACACATCATGTTGAAAGTAACCAGTTACGTCATGAACATGGCGCCGCTGGCTGTATTCGGAGCCTCGGCTGCCGTGATTGCAGAAAAAGGACTAGGAATTCTTGGAGGTTATGCGCAAATTATTGCGTGTTTCTTCGGAGGATTATTGTTTTTCATTTTTGTCGTCTTACAAATTATCTGCCTAACATTGAGGATTCCATTCATGAAATTATTCCAGCATGTTAAGGAACCCATGCTACTCGCATTTAGCACTGCCAGTAGTGAAGCTGCCATGCCCAAAACCATCCTAGCCTTAGAGCGATTTGGTTGTCCAGACCGTATTGTAAGTTTCGTACTGCCCTTAGGATACTCTTTTAATCTGGACGGATCCATCATGTACATGACATTTGCTACGGTATCCATCGCCCAGGCTTATGGCATGGAACTATCGATTGCGCAACAGGTAACAATGATGTTAATTCTATTGGTCACCAGCAAAGGGATGGCTGGGGTGCCCAGAGCATCACTGGTGGTAATCGCAGGGATGTTACAGACCTTCAACATTCCACAAGAAGGTCTCGCCTTATTATTGGCAATTGACTGGTTATTAGACATGGGACGATCGGCTACAAATGTGATGGGAAATGCTGTAGCAACAGCAGTAGTCACCAAATGGGAAACCAGTCGGCAAATCAATGATTGAAAAGTTTAACACTCCTTCACGACCGATGTGTAGGTAGCTTTGTACATTTACTTCGTGAGTCGTCGACCAATCTTTTACTTAATTTTAGTCTTACTATCTGTTAATGCTGTTTCCGGCCAGACAACCGATACCGTCATTACGATTAGCGGACGAGCGTATAACAGTAGAACCCCTTCGATGCGACTGGATGATTTAATGATCATCAATCTTCGCTCTACGCAAGGTTTTTTCGGTAAAGCCGATGGCTCCTTTTACATCACTGCCTTTCCGACTGATACCGTCATGGTAGCTTCCACCGGATATGAATTTCGGAAATTCTGCTTTGCCGATTCGTTGCCAAAATCCAATTACTGGCTAGATGTGCCGCTTACTCGATTGAATGTAAACCTAAAAGAAGTATCCATCTTTTCGAGCCGAGAGCTGAATGCAATTTATAAAGACATTGAAAAATTGGGGTACAACAAAAAGGACTTTCAGCTCAGCGGAATCAACGTCTTAGAGAGCCCTATCACCTTCCTCTACCAAGAATTCAGTCAGCTGGAACAACTAAAGCGCCACAACGCCGAACGCATCAACAACGAAAAGCGACGAGACTTGCTAAAGGAACTTCTGGCGAATTACGTATCGTATGACATTATTCAACTTGACAACGACGAATTTGATTCGTTCATTGACTATTGCCAAGTCCCGGAGTATTATATGAAAACTGCTTCGCAATACGATTTCTGCCTTTACATCAAACAAAAATTTGTGGTTTACCAGTCGATGAAACCCCGGAAATGGTAAGGATTGAATAACGCCATTATTTCCCATTCCCAGCAGCTTGACGCTTTGACTAAAAACGTTAACTTTGCGCACCGAATTCATTTAAATAAGATCAAAATGGCAGATACAGGCGACATCCGCGTAGGCACTATCCTCCGTTACAATGGAGAACTTTGCCTCATCACTGAATACATTCACCGTACACCGGGCAACCTGCGTGCCTTCTATCAGGTGAAAATGAAAAACCTCAAAACCGGCAAGGTTGTCGAAAATCGGTTTCGTTCTGGCGAGCAAGTTGAAGTTGCTCGTGTTGAATTCAAGGAAATGCAATACCTGTACGAAGAAGGTGAAAACATCGTGGTCATGGACCAGGAAAACTACGACCAAACCTATGTTTCCAAAGAGATGTTTGGCGAAAATGCAGACCTGTTAAAGGAAGGCATGATTGTAAAAATCGCCTTTGAAAGCGACATGGCCATTACGGCAGAAGCTCCAACCTTCGTTGAACTGGAAGTAACCTATACCGAACCAGGTGTGCGCGGCGATACTGCCACCAACACACTTAAACCTGCCAAGGTAGAAACTGGCGCTACCATCATGGTGCCGCTGTTTGTCAATCAAGGCGAGGTCATCAAGATCGACACTCGAGAACGTTCTTACGTCGGAAAAGTCAAATAAAGACCTGTGAATAATCACTTATAAAGCCGGAGACTCCTCCGGCTTTCTTGTTTAAATTAGCTTTCATCAATTCAACTGTTTTGAAAAACAAGAAAAATAACCCTCGAGGCGTCGTCAAGCCACCGGTGTATCCGGGAGGCAAACAAGCATTAAACGATTTCATTAAGTCGCATCTGCAATATCCAGAAGAAGCTTTACGTAACAAGATACAAGGAACCGTCAGTATCGACTACGACATTGATGTATTCGGAGAGGTCACTGCCGCTAAGATCAAACACGGCATTGGCTATGGCTGCGATGAAGAAGCACTGCGTTTGGTCCGCCAATTAAAATTCGCAAAAAGAAAATACCAGGGGCTGCATGTGGTGTTTCATCAGAACATCAATATCAATTTCCATCTACACCCAACTGCTCCGCCGCCATCTCAAGAGCAGACCATCCGCTATGATTTTAAGGAAGAAAAAAAATCTGATGGAAGTAGTAGCTATACCATACAAATCAAACTGCCGTGACCTTTTAATATTCTAACAAAGTTAAACACCATGAGACTATCTATCTTTTTTATACTCCTCACGCTTTCTACATTCGGACAAACAATCCCCTCCACACGAATTGTCGGCTGGGAAAACGCAGGCTATCGCGGAAACATCGACCCAAATTCGTTGTTTGTCGATGTGACCACACAGGGAATTATTGGAGACTCGCTGACCAACAATGCGCCTGCATTAAATACGTTGATACAATCTGCATGTGGCTTTCGAGCAATCCTCTATTTCCCAGCAGGAACATATCTTTTTAACAGCACCATTAACCTAAACGACAGCATCGCACTCCGGGGAGCTTCGTCGGACTCTACACATTTCGTATTCAACTTCAATGGAGCTTCGGGTAATTGCATCAACTTAAGTGGAAGCGGAAATTCTTCATGGTATAGTGCGACTGACGGCTATCAAAAAGACAACTCTTGGATCACCGTGGCAGACAGCGGATTGCTGCAAGCTGGTGATTGGGCTGAAATACGAGAGTCCAACGGAAGCTGGGATACCCAGCCGATTTCCTGGGCCGATTACTCCGTTGGTCAATTGCTGGAAATTACCGGAAGAAGTGGCGATACCGTTTTTCTTCGCGAACCTATTCGAATCACTTATGACCCTTCGCTGAATATTCAAATCTCGCGCTTTGTCCCAAAGCGCGAAGTAGCCATTGAATGTTTATCGTATGAACGGACCGACAGTGTATCGTGCTTCTGCCCTACTATCAATTTCTATCACGCTGTTGATTGTGTCGTGCGCGGTGTAGAAGGAAAAAAGAGCATCAGTGCTCACGTTTTACTAGATGACTGTTCAAATATCAGCATCAACGGCTGTCGATTTCACGACGCCTTCGAATACAATGGATCTTCCATGCACGGCTATGGCATCGCGCTGTATTATCACACAGGACAATGCCTCATCGAAAACAATATCCTTCACCACCTTCGCCATTCAATCTCTTTTCAATGTGGAGCAAACGGAAATGTCGTAGGGTACAATTATAGCTTTGATCCAAACCGATCTGAATTCCCCGCCAATTATGGTGCTGACATTTCCATGCATGGACACTACCCTTATGCAAACCTGTTTGAGGGAAACATTGTACAGAACATACAACTAGATCAAACCTGGGGACCAAGCGGACCCAATAATACCTTCTTTCGAAATCGTGCCGAGTTATATGGCATCTTCATGACATCTGGGACAGCTAACTCCGACAATGAGAATTTCGTCGGCAACGAAGTGACTAGCACAGCATTTTTACAAGGAAACTATACACTGGCCGGAAGCGGACATTTTGAATATGGAAACAATGTACGTGGAACCATCACCCCATCAGGAACGGCTAATCTACCAGATATTTCCTATTACCTGAACGGCACGCCTGCCTTCTGGAACATCGCTGCTAACTGGCCAAGCATTGGCCCAGCAAACTCCATCGGAAGTGGCACCATTCCCGCAAAGGATCGCTTTCTAAATTCACCATCAAAAACTATTTGCAACGACGAGACAGATACACAAACTGGCAACAACGCGTATCTGAAAGATCGTTTTCTAATTTACCCAAATCCAGCTACCACCAGTGTGCACATTGAGCTTCCTGCAAGCATGGATTTACCAGTAGATGTGCGCGTAACAGATGTCACTGGCCAAGTGATCATACAAGCACTGCATGGAAATGGGCAAAAATTTGATTTATCCACAAACTCGCTTCCA
>CANIAS010000030.1 GCA_947465495.1 Candidatus Pollutiaquabacter sp.
AAGCTGCATTTGCCCTTGCAGAATTGTACGAAGGTTTTGTAAGAAGCTACCCAACCGCCATGATTATTTGACTTGCCAATCCATTTATCCACCTGTTTTTGGTAGAATGGCAGGAAGTCATCAAACATTGCGGAACGTTTGATGCCGAATTTTCCTGCAATTCTATCCAGCTGCCTGGCTGCGGCAATGGATTTTGCAAGGGTTTCTATATCTCTGTTGTATTGCTTTTCCACTTCGTCACGCGGTGGACTGTAGAGATACATATTGAGGTATTCCCACCGGGTTAACTTGCCACTTTCTGGGTGTATAACTGGTGGGTAGTGATCGAGATAAAGGCTGATCTTGCCTGTCTTTGTCAGACGCTTTCTGAGTGTAACTCGCATATTTATTTGGTTTTTAAGAGTTTATCAATGTCAATACGAAGAATTAAACGCCTTCTGCCGATGGTAATCGTGCGGATTTTGTTCGATTTATACATTCGAATCACTGTCCATCTGGAGATTCCGAGCAACAAACACACCTGTTCAACACTCAAAACTTCCCTGGCCTGAATGGCAAGAACAGAGGCCGTCATTTCGCCTTTCATCTCCTCCTTGTTTCGGAGTAATTTCTCCTGTCTTTTGTTCTCTTTATAGGCTCTTTGGGCGCACTTATGCGAGCAGTATAAAGTGGTGCTTTTCCTTGCTTGGAACGCTTCTTGGCAGAAAACGCAAATCTTCGGATATGGGTGTTTACTAGCAGTCATTTTTATTTCGCCGATATGGTGCTACATGTAGCTGTATGTAGCAGCATGTAGCAGGATGTAGCAAATTTTTTAGTGCCGTTATTTTTTTGTTGCTGATATGTTGCCCAAAAAAGTCCATCAACAGATAAGCAACAAATAGGGTGCAAATCGCACAAAATGACGAAAAATGACAGTTGGTCTAAAAACGCGAAAACCCTTGACTAGCAAGGGTTTCATTTATCTTTTGTTGTAGATGGTTATCGTTGATTATCGGGCTTTATTTGCCGATACAGAACTTCGAAAAGATATTTTCAAGCAAGTCTTCGTTGGAAATTTCACCGGTTATGCAGCCCAGGTGATACAACGCATAACGAAGGTCGCCGGCAATGAAATCGTTGGTAATGCCGGCTTGTAATCCTTCCAGTACCTTTTCCAAGGATTCGTCGGTCTTGCGCAACGCTGCTGCATGCCGTGCATTGGTGACTACCGTGTCGCCTGAAAGTAAGTTGCCTTTGTTGATGTGCTTCAATAAGCTGTCCCGCAGTTGGTCGAGATGTATGCCTTCTTTGGCAGAAATGAGCAGTACATCGGGCAGCGAACTAAATTCATGCGTCAATTCGGCTTCGTCGTGGTGGTCTATTTTGTTTCCCACAGGTAGTACGATAAACGAAGGGTCAAGTCCTTGCCGTAGTTCTTGCAGCGAAGCTTTCAAGTCGCCGGCACTGGTCTCGTGCACATCAAACAGGTAGATGACTACTGGGCTTTGTCGTATTTTTTCCATGGTGCGCTCCACGCCGATGCGTTCGATGGCATCGGTTGTCTCGCGCAGTCCGGCAGTATCGATGAAACGAAACTTAATGCCACCAAGGTTTATTTCTTCTTCAATTGTGTCCCGCGTGGTGCCCGCAATGTCGCTGACAATCGCGCGTTCCTCATTTAGTAACGCGTTAAGCAAGGTGGATTTTCCCGCATTGGGTTTGCCGGCAATTACTACCGGTAATCCGTTGCGTAGGACATTGCCTAGTTCGAAGGAATCGATGAGGTTTTTTAGCTTTTCGCGCAGCCGGTGAACGGACGCGCTCAATTGATTGCGATTTGCAAATTCAACGTCTTCTTCGGCAAAATCCAACTCAAGTTCGATCAGTGCGGCAAACTGAATTAATTCACCCCGCAGCTCTTTGATCAGACTGGAAAAGCCTCCGCGCAATTGCCGGATGGCAACCTGATGAGAAGCGGCATTGTCGGAAGCAATAAGATCAGCGACTGCCTCGGCTTGGCTCAGGTCCAGTTTGCTGTTCAGAAAAGCGCGTAAGGTGAATTCACCGGGTTCTGCCAAACGTGCTCCGAAGCGTACGAGCAAGTCTAGTACGCGCTGCTGTACGTAGGTGGAACCATGGCACGAGATCTCAAGCGTGTCCTCGCCGGTATAGGAGTGAGGCCCTTTGAAATTGGCCACTAACACTTCGTCGACAATCTCCTGGTCCATGAGTTTTCCGAAGATCACCGAGTGGGTGCGTCGCTTCGTGAAATCGACCGATTGCCCCTTGCTGGAAACAAAGACCTTGTTGCCTATTGGGAGTGCATTTTTTCCCGAAAGGCGGACGACTGCAATAGCCCCGCTTCCGGGCGGAGTGGCAAGCGCCACAATGGTATCGTCCTGATTGAATTTCAACATGTTGCGAAGGGTCAAATTTATTCTTTTTTCACGGCAATTAGAAGGAAATCAGTAATTTCGCAAACCTTTCGTGCACTTGAAGATAGCGGATTCAAAATTGCTTGTTGATTTTAAATCTTTTGTCTTGCATGCTGAAAATTGAAAATCAAATCTTGAATACAAAAAACACATGAGCGTCTTAGTCAATAAATCGAGTAAAATTATCGTACAAGGTTTCACCGGTAGCGAAGGAACCTTCCATGCAACGCAAATGATCGAGTATGGAACGAATGTGGTTGGCGGAGTAACCCCTGGCAAAGGTGGTACCAGTCACCTGGATCGTCCCGTTTTTAATAGTGTTTCGGATGCAGTCAAAGCAACGGGCGCCGACGTGTCGATCGTTTTTGTGCCGCCAGCATTTGCTGCCGATGCTATCATGGAAGCAGCCGAAGCCGGCATCAAATTGATTGTGGCCATAACCGAGGGAATTCCGGTAAAGGACATGATCATGGTCAAAGAATATTTACTCGGTAAAGAAGCGCGCTTGATTGGTCCTAACTGTCCGGGTGTCATTACCGCCGGCGAATGCAAAGTGGGCATCATGCCAGGGTTTGTCTTTAAGAAAGGAAACATCGGCATTGTTTCTAAATCGGGTACGTTGACGTACGAAGCGGCCGACCAGGTAGTACGTGCTGGAATGGGCATTAGTACCGCCATCGGTATTGGAGGTGATCCCATTATTGGTACCACAACTCGAGAAGCGGTTGAACTCTTTATGAATGATCCGGATACCCACGGCATCATCATGATTGGTGAAATCGGTGGAAGTTTGGAGGCAGAAGCAGCCCATTGGATTAAAGCACACGGCACCAAACCTGTGGTTGGCTTTATTGCCGGACAAACCGCTCCTGCCGGTCGTCGGATGGGTCATGCCGGTGCCATTGTAGGTGGACACGACGATACTGCTGCTGCCAAAATGAAAATTATGGCGGAATGTGGAATCCACGTATGTGATACACCCGCTGTAATCGGTGTTACGATGGCAAAAGTTATGGCCAAGTAAAAACTGAATTCAAAATTCCGAATTCTTAACCTTGAACTACCATGTCCCAACTTCTAACAGGTAAAAACATTCTCGTCACGGGTGCATCCAAAGGTATCGGACGTGGAATTGCAGTTGAAATGGCACGTCAAGGTGCCAACGTTTCGTTTACGTATTTATCCTCGGTCGAACAGGGGCAAGCGTTAGAGGCGGAGTTGTCGGCCCTAGGTGTTAAGGCTAAAGGATACCGTTCCGATGCATCGGATTTTAAAGCTGCGGAAGAATTGGTGAACAACATCGTCACAGAATTTGGTTCGCTGGATGTTATCGTCAACAATGCAGGTATTACAAAAGATGGATTGTTGATGCGTATGTCGGAAGAGCAATTCAATGATGTGGTACGTGTTAATTTGAATTCCGTATTCAACGTTACTAAAGCGGCGCTACGACAGCTCTTAAAACAGAAATACGGCAGCATCATCAACATGACGAGTATTGTTGGCGTGACTGGAAATGCTGGTCAGGCCAATTACGCTGCATCCAAGGCGGGAATTATCGGATTTACTAAATCGGTAGCCCAGGAACTTGGTTCTCGTAACATTCGTTGCAATGCGATTGCACCTGGTTTCATTGAAACAGAAATGACTGCAGTATTGGATCCGGCGGTGGTGCAGGGTTGGAGAGACGGCATTCCGTTGAAACGCGGCGGTACTCCACAGGATATCGCGAATGTGGTCGTTTTTTTAGCCTCTGATTTATCCTCCTACGTCACCGGTCAGGTGTTGCACGTAGACGGCGGAATGCATACTTGATAATTTCCCTCATCAATCATATCACTTATATTATCTCTAGCTTCTATGAAAAAACAACTACTAGCACTCAGTGTAATTTGTATGAGCATCCTGTCGAATGCTCAGGTTCCCGTGTATCGTTCGCTTCCTGCGGGCCACATTATTTATGGGCTATCGAATAGCGGTAACTTCGCAACAGGCACCAATAATAATGGTGCATACCTTTATAAATCGGTTGATTCATCCATCACTGGTTTAAATGGTGGCGAAGGTTGGGGTGTTAATGACAACGGAGTTGTCTGTGGAAATTTCAGCGATCCAAACACGTTGTTCGGTGGACAACCCTGCACGGTTGCTGGTGTTAATAGCGGTGGGGTTTGGACGGCTTTGCCATTAGCGCCTGGGTATCCACCTGTACAAACAGAATATTCGTACGCTTACGATATCGCCAACGATGGGGTGACAGTTTGTGGTATGTTCTGGAAGAACGCAGGTAATACCCGTGCCTATATCTATAATCCTGCGACAGCATTTACCTACTTGCCATATTTGAACCAGAGCTCAAGGGCTAATTATATTTCTGAGGATGGAACAGTAGCTGCCGGCTGGTGGCAAGATGCTTCACGTGTTCCTATCCGCTGGAATCCTGTTGCAACTGCTTTGACAGCGGGCGAGGCTCAAGGACTTAATTTTGATGGTTCCAAATTCATGGGTGATGATAATGGGCTTCCGTTTGTTTGGGATGCGACTGCTGGTTTGACAACTATTCCATTGCCTTCCAGTGCTACTGGAGGTGCTGCTACTGGAATTACCGATAATGGTGTAGTCATTGGCTACTATGATTCTGGTTTTACCTTTCCAATGACTCGCACAGCGTTTCTTTATTTCCCTGGTACAGGTTTGGTGGACTTGATGTCGTATTTGCTTTCTTTAGGTTGTACCACGACAGCTACCCCAGGTATACCTGTTGGTATTTCTCGTGATGGTCGTTACATGGCCGGTAACACGTCTGGTTTTCCTGTGAAAGGCTGGTTTGTTGATATGGGCACCACGATCAATTCCGTGGCAACAGTGAATACAGCAGTACTGGACTTGGCAGTCGCTCCGAATCCTTCTACGGTTGGAAATGTTTCTTTCTCTTTTACGGCTCAAGGAAACCAAATTCCTTCTATTACTATTTATGATCAGCAAGGAAAAATGATTCGCACCCTCCAAGCAGATCAAGCAGTTTCTGGCAAAACCGCTATCGTTTGGAATCGACTTGGAGAGAACGGTCAATCGTTGTCTGCAGGTAGTTATATAGCAGTATTGCAAGATGGAGCTAAGAGTTCCAAGATCTCTGTTGTATTGTATTAATAAATACCGTTTGAGTGCACGTAATTTAGAAAGCCGGGTATGTAACCCGGCTTTCATTTAACTAGTTGTCATCCATTCTTTATCATGAAAAAAACAATCGCCTTATTTTATCTCATCGCATCGGCCTGGATGGTAAATGGCCAGCAGACATTAACCCCTGAACTGTTGTGGAAATTTTCCCGTGTCTCTGATCCGAAAGTTTCTCCAGATGGTAAGTCAGTCGTTTATTCTATTCGAAATGTCGATTTGACTTCTAATAAAGGGAACACCGATTTATGGCTGCTTGATTTATCGACCAACTCAACCAAAGTGCTATCAGCGGATTCTTCGAATGAAAGTTCGGCCCGATGGAGCGGGGATGGTAAGACCATTTATTTCTTAAACGATGCCGGTGGATCATCTCAGTTGTGGAGCATTTCTCCTGACGGTACTGGTAAGAAGCAATTGAGTAAGCTGAATGACGATATCAACGAATATGGTATTGCTGCGAATGGTTCCATGATCTGGGTGACCATCGACGTGAAGGTTAAGTCTTTTTTGGGTAGGGATATTTACCCCGATCTGCCCAAGACCTCTGGTCGTGTGTACGACGATTTGATGTTCCGCCATTGGGATACCTGGGACAACGGTGTCTACAAGCATGTTTTTGTTGCACCACTTACGAATGGAGAAATCGGCACGTTGGTAGATGTTATGAAAGGTGAGGCGTTTGACTCACCCATGAAGCCCAATGGAGGCGATGATGAAATTTGCTGGAGTCCTGATGGAAAGACATTAGCGTATACTTGTAAAAAATCGGTAGGTAAGGCATATGCCACAGGCACCAATTCGGATATCTACTTGTATGATGTGACCAAAGCTACTACCCAATGCCTCACCGATGGTATGAATGGATACGACAAGAGTCCGCTCTTTTCGCCGGATGGCAGCAAAATGATTTGGATCAGCCAGGAGGAGCCTGGTAATGAAGCCGATCAAGCGCGTTTATTTGTAGTCGATGTCAAGACGGGTGAAAAGAAATTACTCAGTACTGGATTTGATCAGAATGTAGAAAACACGTGTTGGTCTGCTAATAGCCAACAGCTCTATTTTATCAGCTCGGTAGATGCCACACAGCAAGTATATGCCTATGACTTTCGGTTGCGTTCGGCATTGCCTGTGCGTAAATTAACGAACGATGTAGCGGATCATACGGAGCTGTCGGTTTCCTACGACGCTCTTAAAAAATCGGATGTCATCATCACGTCTTGCATGTCGATGCTTTTCCCATCCGAACTTTTTTCAATTGATCCTGCATCCGGTATCTCCAAGCAATTGACGTTTACCAACAAACAACTATTGTCAAGTATTCGGTTGGGGAAGGTGGAAAAGCGGATGGTTAAGGCTACGGATGGAAAATCGATTCTTACTTGGGTGATTTTGCCTCCGGATTATGAAGCAGGCAAAAAATACCCAGCCTTGTTGTATTGTCAGGGCGGACCGCAATCCATGGTTGGCCAATTTTGGTCCTACCGGTGGAACTTTCAGCTGATGGCCGCTAAAGGATATGTGGTGGTAGCCCCGAATCGTCGCGGGCTGCCTGGTTTTGGCAGTGCCTGGAACGATCAAATTTCCGGCGACTGGGGAGGTCAGGCGATGAATGATTTGTTGAGTGCTATTGATTCTGTTTCGAACGAGACTTTCGTTGATAAGAATCGTTTAGGAGCTGTTGGAGCTAGTTTCGGTGGTTACTCTGTTTATTGGTTGGCTGGAAATCATAACAAACGTTTTAAAGCGTTTATTTCTCACAATGGAGTTTATAATATGGAGAGCATGTTGGCGACGGAAGAACAGTTCTTTTACAAACATGAGAATGGTAGCTATCCGTGGGAGGATCCCAATTCCAAATCGTACACTCGTTTTTCTCCAAGTACGTATGTGGGAAAGTGGGATACACCCATCCTGATTATTGCGAATGAAAAAGATTACCGCGTCCCCTATACTCAGGGATTGGAAGCGTTTACGGCGGCCCGATTGCGGGATGTTCCTGCTCGCTTATTGTCTTATCCTGATGAAAACCATTGGGTGTTGCGTCCTCAAAACAGTGTTATGTGGCAGCGTATTTTCTTTGACTGGCTGGATAAATACTTGAAATAAGCCCATTAGCCACAAGATTATGCTGGCAGATTGGGAATAATTCAATTAAATGCTATTTTTGCAGCCCTTCCGTGAAGCATCTGCATCACGGCCTATTGTGAAGTTTACTGCTTCATGGTAATTGCCCAGGTGGCGAAATTGGTAGACGCACCACTTTGAGGGGGTGGCGGGAAACCATGCGAGTTCGAGTCTCGCCCTGGGCACTCCGTTTACCGGGGCGGTAGAAATACCGCCCGGCTCGTAGAGCCGAACTTACCTGCCCGGGTGGCGAAATTGGTAAACGTTGCGGTCTCAGAAGCCGTTGGAGTTAAATCCTTGAGAGTTCGAGTCTCTCCTCGGGCACAGTACAAACCCCGCCATTCTGGTGGGGTTTTTTCGTTATCCCCGGTTGATCCAGCCATTTACCACACTTTTCCTTTCATTCGCCTTCCAATTTATACTCGTTTACCAAGTTTACTTGATGTGACTTCAAGTGAAATATACATTTACATCATAATCAAATATCTATAGCTATGAGCACAAGAGAAATCCAGCAGTTCATTCACCAATCTGGTCAGTTTATTTTTGCAGATGGTCGACAGAAAATGGGCATGATCGTAGCCCGATATAACATCAAAGAAGCCAAGGTGGAATACTACTTTATTCCAGCTGAAAATGAAGTCGCGTACCGTACGGCCCAAGCGCACCATCAATTGGATGCTCATCGTCAGTTAGGGAACCAGGTAGATGTTAATGGCGTCCTTTCAGCCACCATGTTAGCCGCTTGAACAAACGCGTATGAGTATAGGTTTTAAAAATATTTAGGGGTGATGTTTATGACAATCAGCGGTTACGGCCGCTGATTTTTTTTATACCCCTATCCTTCGTATTTTCGGTAGGTCCTTATTCAGACGTTCAATGTCAGACGATTTTCGCCAAGTCAGTTACGAGAAACATCAGCAGTACTACCAAACCACAGAACACCACGGGGCTGAGCAGTATCGTGATTGGTTTAAGAAGCCGACGGCTGACTTTTGGAGGCACCGCCGGAAA
Source organism: Candidatus Pollutiaquabacter sp. (assembly GCA_947465495.1). Classification (GTDB taxonomy): domain Bacteria; phylum Bacteroidota; class Bacteroidia; order AKYH767-A; family 2013-40CM-41-45; genus Pollutiaquabacter. Next base: position 8,736 of record CANIAS010000030.1, read on the forward strand.
TTAGCGTTCATTGATCCATTGTTGGAAAATGACAATGGGGCTTCATGGTTATGTTTAGGTGATGGTCGATACGGATCTTCAACCATGTACCTCCAATGGAAAGGAGCCAAGGCGTTGGCGACTGACATTAACGACCTGCTGCTTAAAGTAGCTGTCGAAGAAAAGCTCATTGAAAAAGCCGAAGTTCAGAATGCAGAATCGCTGACGTATCCGGATAAGTCCTTTGACTACGCCCTTTGTAAAGAATCCTTCCATCACTTTCCGCGACCCTACATAGCAGTTTATGAGATGTTACGGGTGTCTCGTAAAGCTATTATTCTGATTGAACCTAAAGACTGGATTCCATTGCCACTGCCGTTACGTTATTTCCGTGCCTTTAAGAATGGCATCAAACGAATGATTGGTAAAGAGGTCCACGATTTGGAGAAATTCAACTACGAAGATGTCGGAAATTACATTTACATGCTTTCCGAACGTGAGTTTCAAAAAATAGCATTGGGCTTGGACCTTCCGATGGTGGCCTTTAAGTCGTTCGACGATGTGTATTATCCAGGAGTAGAAAACGAACCCGATAACGATTCGTCCCCGCTGTTTCGTAAGATCAAAAGTGACCTTCAAAAAATGAAGTGGTTGCGTGCGATTGGGATGAATGGTTACAACTACTCGGTTACCATCGTTTTCCTGGAGAAGCCGAATAGTCAGACCCTGAAAGAAATGCAGGAAAAAGGGTATCGGATCATGGAGCTACCACGTAATCCACACCTTTCACATTAACGATCAATTGTTGAGCATCACGGGCATCACAAGCATGAGGATGTCCTCGCCTGGATTGCTATTTTCACCTGGAGAAAGAATACCTGCACGGTTTGGTGCCGACATCTCAATGCGAATGCTGTCATTTTCTAAATTGTTTAGCATGTCCATGAGAAAGCGTGCGTTAAATCCAATTTCCATGTCCTCGCCAATGTAGTCGCAGCCAAGTCGCTCATTGGCTTCATTTGCAAAATCAAGATCCTCGGCACTGATTTGTAGCTCGCTGCCATTGATACGAAGTCGTACTTGGTGCGTCGTCTTGTTGGAGAAAATGGATACCCGCTTGACAGAATTCAAAAGACGTGTACGCTCAATGGTCAGTTGGTTTGGATTGTCGGTTGGGATAACTGCTTCATAGTTCGGATAACGGCCATCAATCAAGCGGCAGGTAAGGGTGAAGTTTCCGAATTCGAAGAAAGCGTTGTTATCGGTAAATGAAACTTTCAATTTACCCTGCTCGGTACTCAATATGTTCTTTAATAGTGTCAGTGGCTTCTTGGGTAGAATGAAGGATCCTTCACTGGCTGATGTTACATCGGTTCGACGGTAACGTACAAGTTTGTGAGCATCAGTGGCTACAAAAGTGAGTCCATCTTTGCTAAATTGACAAAATACGCCTGACATGACCGGGCGCAATTCATCGTTACCCGTCGCGAATAATGTCTTACCGATAGCAGCTGCCATTAATTCGGAATCTAACTCCAAGCTTTTCGAGCCGCTCATTGCCGGAAGTCGAGGGAACTCATCACCATCGAATCCGGTGAGTTTGTACTTGCCATTATCGGATACGATTTCAATGTTGAACTGCTTTTCGTCTACGACAAAGGTGAGGGGATGATCTTGAAAAGTCTTTAACGTCTCCAATAAGATTTTGGCCGGCACCGCTATCTTACCGGTTTGCTTTCCTTCCACCAATTCGATTTGAGTGGTCATCGTGGACTCAAGATCTGAAGCAGAGGCGGTAAGCATACCCTTATCAATCACAAACAAGAAGTTGTCAAGGATGGGCAAGGGGTTGCTTGAGTTCAGTACGCCACTGATCTGTTGCAGTTGCTTGAGAATTTTTGAACTGGAAACGATGAATTTAAGTGCCATGGATCGAAGGATGTATGTTTCGTTACAGTCTTGTAAAACTACTCTTTATGTGAAAATCACTCAAGTGATTTTCTTCAACTTTGAATGAATATATTAACAAAAGCGGCTAATTTCTTGGTTAGTTTCAACAGCGATTCAACTTGTTGATGACTCTCTTAGAATATTATTTAGCAGGGGTTGTTGATTTTCGTTCCGTCGGTACGAAATCACGGAATTGACGCAAAATAGGATCAAATGTAAAATGCTGAACCGTCACCCAATCTTTGGAGGCTACCCTGTAAGCCAGCATCCGATCCAAGTCATATTTAAGAGAATTACCTAGCGAATCCTTCAAGGTGATCGAGAATTCATTGACGGGCATTGGGTGTAACCGGATGGAACGTTCTTTTCCTTTTGTGTCAGTAATTGAATAGATGCAAACTGGCATTGTTTGTAGGATCGAATCCTTACGTGCATCGGTAATCAACTTATCCGTCGATTCATACGGAACAGAGCGCAGCAAGTCGAAGAAGTTCTGTATAGCCACTGTATCTGGATGATCATAGACAATTGAACGTTGCACGGAGGTTAGTTTAAATTGACCTTCATTCATTGAAAGATCAAATGAACGATCTGGAAAGGATGGGTAGGTCACGGATACTTTAGTAATATCTTCCGGGGCGTAGGCAAAGACAACTTTGTCTATCCAATCAGAAATATGCGTTGGATACCAGGGTGTAAGATACCCGTTGAAACCAGGGATTTCTGTAACAAATGGTACGGTAGAATTCGCTAACATCATAAAAGTACCCAGTGCATCTTCAGTATGACTGCCTACATAATATACCTTGAAAGGCTCGCTGGGATCGGTCGTGTATATTTCACATTTGATTCCTTTAGCAGCCAAATCTTTAATAACGGTATTGTAGGCAGATTTTGAAACGCGTGTTCGTACATCCACCCGATAAATTACTTCAAGTAATAATTTGATGGATTCACGTCTTGCTACAATACTGTCATTGACCAGCCATCCTTTATCCGTCGTGCGTTTCAAGGTGATGCTGTTTCCTGCGCGGTCGCTCAGGAAAATCTTGGTAATGCCCGCAGTATCTTTAACAGCAAAATCCTTTAACTCTTCACGGACTGTTCCGGATCGACGACTGAGAATCACCCCAATGGTAAGGAGAACGGCCAAGATAGCAACCGAAGGTAAAAGGAATCTTTTCATGAGGATTGGCGACGGTTAGTATACCTGTGTTTGCGCAAGGATTGGTGAATCCATCCGGCAATCATGAGCAGCAGCAACGGTACGGAGACATTGAACCAACGTATCCAAGGCGTCTCTTTGAGCTTTGCTGCGTCTAATAAACGCAGTTTGATTTCTTTTCCCCTCAACTCGATTACTCCAGAGTCATCGCACAGGTAATCGATGCAATTCAGGATGAAGTTACGATTGCCGTACGACTGCTGAGTGAAACGATCGTACCCCAATGGGTAGATGGCTCCTTTTTTACTGACATAATTCGCGATGATATCACCATCTCCCACAACAATCATTTTGTTAGGAGGACTAATCGCTGAAAAGCCAATTTCAGGAGAACTCTCGATGGCTTGCGGTATTCGGTTTTTAAAATTTGATGTAAATGTTCCCTCTAATAGCACCGCAACCGGAATCTTATGCTTTGTATATTGCTTTGGATCGGGTTCTTCTCTAAGCATATTCAGTGACACTCTCGCCGGAGACATTTGAAGTCGGGCAAAATCAGACGTGCTTAGCAGGATGGTTTTGCGGATGTCCGGCACCTCAATGGTGTCGATAGAGTTGCAGAATTCAGCTTTGACAACGTTGAGATTGTTTACCACCGGATGGTTGCAGGCAGCGTTTAACAATGGGTAATAGGGCCATGGAAATAATTCCTGACGGGGTGTATTTCCGGTGTAGCCAGTCACCACTGGGATGGGAGCAGCTTGCAGATCCATTAACAAATCCGCATTAACACGAGCTCCGTAGCGAAACAATTGGTCGTCGAGGTTTAGATTCCAAGGCAACGCCATGTTTGTACTCTCTTTCGACAAACTGTCCATGTCGATGGCCAATTTATCAATCAACCAAAAGACGTGTCCGCCTTTCATGATATACTGGTCAATGACAAACTTGTCTTTTTCAGAAAATGTGGAATCGGGCTTAGCGATGATGACTGCGCTGTATTTATCCAAGGAGTGAAGCTGACCTCCAATTAATACGGTGTCTACTTTGTAATAATCACTCAATGCACGTGCAGCATCGGTGATGCGGTCGGTGGCGAGTTCGCCATGACCGCGAAGGAAGGCTACTTCTTTCGCCAATGGTTGAGTGAGTCGGCGAATGGTGCTGGATACTTCGTATTCCAATCCTTCAACCGAATTGTTGAGCATTACTTCCGGGCTGCTTCCCAGTTGACTTTTTAGCAGCTGGAGTGGAATTTCCTGATTACGGTACGTGACAATAGCTCCTGGGAAAATGATTTTTTCTGATTTCTTTCCCTCGTCTTGAACTTCCAGATTAGTTGGGAAGAGGCCTTTTTTGGCTAACTGCTTATACAGCTCCATTCGCTCTTTTTCATCCTTTCCGGAAGCAGGATCAATGAATTCGTATTCGATGTTATCACCTGCATAAATTCTAAACTCATCCAAGACTTCGCGTGTTGCGTTTCGTAGTCGCTTGAAGCCAGGAGGTAGGTCTCCGTTCAGGTAGATTTTGAAGTAAACGATGTCTTTTAATTCACCTGCAAGCTTTTTAGAAGAAGGAGCCAGTGAGTAGCGATGCTCAGCGGTAAGGTCAATTCGGGAAAAGAAAAATCCGGAAAGAATATTCAGCGAGATTAATAGGATTAATCCGGCACTTAACTGAAGCAAACTGTTTATACGTGAATTTCTACCGGCCATATCGTTTACCACTTTCTTTTTTCAAGTATGAAACGAGTCGACAATAGGAAAAGGAGTGTTACCGATAAAAAATAAATTACATCGCGAGTATCAATGACTCCCCGACTGAGTGATGCGTAATGATTACTCATGCCGAATTGCGAAATGATATTGCTGATGAAAGGGGAGAATCCCAGTGAACTCAAGAAATCGAATCCGGAATAGAAAAAGAAGCTTAGCAAAAGAGCCAAAATAAAAGAAACTATCTGGTTGTTCGTAGCTGCCGAGCAAAAAATACCGATTGCTGAGAAGCCGCTACAGAGAAAAAGCAGTCCGATATAGGATCCAATGATTCCCGCAGAATCTACATTCCCGACTGGGGAAGCCAAGCGGTGTATTGAAATGAAATAGATGATTGTTGGCAGTAATGAAAGCACTACCAACAATACGGCTGCCAGGTATTTGGAGGTAACGATTTGTAAGTCCGTTACAGGTCTCGTCATCAATAATTCAATGGTTCCGGTCTTGTTCTCCTCTGCAAACATGCGCATGGTGATGGCGGGAATCAAAAAAAGAAAGAGCCAGGGGGATAGAATAAAAAGTCCGTCCAGGGTAGCGTATCCATTCTCTGGAATGTTAAAATCAGTGCCAGGAATGATCCATAATAAAAGTCCTGTAGCGGCCAGAAATACCAAGACGACGACGTATCCGCTCAAACTGGCGAAGAAACTATTGACTTCTTTTTTGAATAGGGAATACACCTCTTATTGGACTTCGAGCTCAAAAGTAGAGTTTTTTTAGTCCTATCGGTAATGGAATTCAAGCCTTTTCAAGCCAGTTATTTACTGTTTAATGAACCGAAAAGCGGACGCATCAGCACTTCGAGATACATATAGCAGATAAACACCGGGTGGTAGTGATCCTACCCAAAGAATGGTTGATGGGTCGTTCTTTTCTATTTGCTGAGTCAGTAGCATTTTCCCCAATACATCGGTCACATACACTTGAGTCGCTTCTGTCACAGGAAGCATAAAATTAACATGCAGGGAATTTTGAACAGGATTTGGATAGATGTTTATCGATTGGTTTATCGATGGCTCGTCAATGGCTGTACATGGAGCGAATTCCAAATTGACTTCGCCCACACCTCTGCAACCAAACAAATCAATTGCTTCGACTGAATAATGACCTGTTTGGGTGGCTAAAAAGTTCTGTGCTGTTGATCCGTCATTCCAGCGGTAGGAAGTGAATCCAATTCCTGCATCCAACGGGATTACTCGACCTTGGCAAGAGCTTCTGTCAGCACCTAGATTAATGATTGGGTCGGCATGAATAGCCTGCAATTCATACCTCCGGTTAATCACGCATCCTGTCGTACGATCCCTCAAAGTGACTGTGTGAAAACCCGGGGAAAGTTGCTCCGCCCTTAACGAACTAATGCCCGACGGGCTCCATGCTATTTCATACGTAGCGGAAGGATGTGGCAAGGTGACCTCAATGCTTCCGTTACCAGATGTAGAGCAAATAGCGTCCTGAATCGCTACTGCGACTGGAGTGAATCCTTCCTGACCGACTATGACCACATTGTGGTCGAAGGTACAACCTGACTCATCCACGATAGAAACGGTTTGTTGACCTGCTGGTAATCCTGTCACTGATGCACCAATCAAACCGCTGGGTGTCCAAAAGACACTTGTTGGTCCCGTGGTACCTATTGCATTCACCGTAGCGGCTCCATCGGAGTTACCAAGGCAAGATACTGACGCGGTGGTTGCGCTAAATTGGATGTCGCGTACATGTAGGGTAATCGTATAGGTTTGTACGCCATTCATCGGGCAATGATCGTCGTTCACACGTAGCAATAATTGTTGGGTATAGTTCAATGTGCCAGTTGAAGGTGGCGTCCAACAAAAGTGTAAGGATGGGGTTCTACCCAAGGTAATGCTGACACTAGCATCTGCCGGAACGTTTGATGGAAGAAGCTGTAAATGATCGCCAGCATCCAGATCGCTGGTGAATAAATCAAAACAAACTGGACTTCCCGCACAAGCGGTCATGGAGTAGTCATTTCCACCGTCAATACCGGAAATGGTAGGAAGGTGATTGCTCTGTAAAACTGCGCTTACGCGAAATTCACGGGTGATGCTACCGGTAATTATTCCACCGTGATAGGAGAATGCTTTTAATGCCACTACGCCTGTTTCTGCCTGTATTGGAAAGAAGACTAATCTCTTATCCGATACATTTACTTGTATTGAATCCGTTGATCGCAAAGGGTGTAGTGGATCGTAACCATTTAAATACGTTACATCATCGGTCGACGAAATGGCAGGTCTAACCGACAGTACAGTGATCGAATCGGCGCCATTTGTCGTAGTTTCCAGTAGCAATTGGTTCGGTTGACCAGCACTCAGGGTGAAAGGTGGTAGGCCGATAAATTCAGCAGAAGAAAAATCATCCATTGAATTATTGATTACTGCTTCTGTATATAACGAAGTTTGTTCCGGTGTTTGGAGTGTGCTGATAGCGGCACTTCGACAACATTCCGACGCGCTAATTTTCCAATCCGTGCATCGTGCCGGTAGTTGAATGATTCCACGATATACCCATTTTTTATAGGTTGGTGCGCCTATTGTACCTGGGCAGTCAGCATCAATAATTTCACTTAGGTCATTTCGTAATGCAAGTAGTTCTGTTTGGTATCGGTTACAAGCGTCGGATTTTATTTCAAGTACGGCTTGGTTTCCAGGAGATCCTGCCGGATAGTCTGTGTACAACGAATAGGTAATCTCGTACCTGAAGTTCCCCAGCGCAATATAATTCATTTCGGATCCTGCCAGATGGCTACCGAAACAACTGCTACTCCAAAGGATGAAAAGCGCTATCAAGGAATTTTGCAGTAATTTCCTGGCAGTTTGAAAAAGGCTGGTTTTTCTACAGGTCATACGTTAATGTAGGCCAATTTAACCCTGTTCTCCATTTTATTACGTTTACTAAGGATAAACAGCTGCGAATGACTTCCTATCGTAGACGAATGGCGTCGAGAAATTGGTAAAAAAAAAGGCCGCTTTTTAGGGCGGCCTTTGATGAATTTGAGAAACGTTATTCTTTTATCAAACGAATCGCTTTTGATTCGTTGCCATATTCCACTTTCAGCATATAAATGCCAGAAGGGTACTGGGTCAAATCAATGGAGCGTGAGTAGTTGTAAGCAGCTACTTCGTTGCTTGAGAAAATACGATTACCAATCAGGTCAAGAATCGTGATTCGGACATTTACGTCGTGGATTTTAGCAATTGACACTTCAACACGGTCATGAGCAGGGTTCGGGTATACACCGAATGCTTGGTTGGAGGTGTTTGATGTGCTAGACTGATTGTTCGGGTTATTCATGCAGTTGATGAAGTTAACCGTTACGGCGTCGAAGTTTTGACAACCATTGCCATCCGATACCAGGACTGAATAAGTTCCAGCGGTACTTACCGTTAATGTTTGACCTGTTGAGTTATCAGACCAGAGGTAGCTCAAACCAGTACCTGCACCAGCATCCAACGTAACAGTAGAACCGATACATGCATTGGAGTCAGGACCAAGGTCAACCGTAGGAGCAGTGTTTGAAGAACCAATCGTTACGAAAGCATAGGTAGAACATCCCAGGTAATCAGTAACAAGGATTGAATAACTACCTACTGCTAAGGTATTAACCGTTTGTGTAGTGTCGCCATTCGGCATCCAAAGATAGGAGTAAGGGGCAAGGCCACCAGATGCTACAACCGTAGCTGAACCATCTTCAGAATTGGAGCAGGTTGCGTTGGTAGAGCTGCTTACTGAAGCCGTAATACCTGAAGAGTTAACGGTACCGGTTAAGCTAATAGAACAACCAGTGTTGTCACTAACTGTAACACTGTACATACCCACGGTAAGTCCTGTTGCAGAACTAGAGGTACTTACATTCGGATTCCAGTCATAGGTATAGGGTGCAGTTCCGCTGGTAACGATTACATCAATAGCGCCATCGTTTGCAGCACACGATGCTGGAGTAATGTTTAAGGAAGCAGCGATTGGGCTAGAACCATTCACTGTAGCTGTTACGTTAGCTGAACAGCCTGCGCTATCAGAAACAGTGATCGCGTAGTTACCTGCCGCAAGTCCCGTAGCAGAGCTAGAAGTACTTACATTAGGAGTCCAACTATAGGTGAACGGAGCGATACCGCTGGAGACCGTCACATTAACAGTGCCGTTGTTGACGGAGCAAGAAGAAGCAGTTGCGCTTGCTGAAGCAGCGACAGCAACGCTACTAGGTACGATACCATTTAAAGTCGTTGAGCAACCAAGGCTATCCGTAACAGTCACATCGTACGAGCCTGCTGCAAGTCCGGTAGCAGAAAAAGAGGTACTTACGTTAGGAGTCCATACGTAAGATAAAGGACCGGTGCTATTAGAAACGGATACATTGATAGATCCATTGGAAGCACCACAAGTGGTAGGCCTTAAATTCAAGGTTCCGATTACAGGATTGCTACCGCTTACGGTTACTGATCCACGGATACGGCAAAGGTTAGCATCAAGTACGGTTACAGTATAGTTACCTGGTACCAGGTTAGAAATTGTAGACGTTGTTTGAGTAGGAGAAGTGTTCCATGAATAAGTATAGGAAGTAGTTCCGCCACCTACAACTGCAGTAGCCGTACCAGGTCCGCCAGAACATTGAGCGTTTGTTGAAGACAAGCTTAGGGTAAGTGCTGGTGGTTCTGTAATTGTAAAGTTACGTGAGCCGGCACAACCAGTACCATCTACGATGTCAACCGTGTAATTTCCTGCAGGAAGGTTGGAAACTGAAGCCGTGGTGTATTGACCAGGCATCCAGAGGTAAGTAAATGGTCCGATACCGGTGGCTGACGCACTGGCAGTTCCAGTCGCCTCACCGTGGCAACGTACCGTTGGTGATGAAGTGACCGACACATTTAGCGCGGAAACCAATACGGAGAACGAATACGTTTGAACACCAGGAGAAGGGCAGGAGTTATCGTGTACCGTAACTGTGAAGGTATACGGGTTAGGACGTGCATCAGCAGGAGTAGGAGCCCAGCAGAACTGACCTACAGGACGAGGACCGGTACCAGGATTGAAGGTTGCACCAGGGATACCATTGTTCCATGTCAAGTACAATGAGTCCGTACTATTACCGTCTGAAGAATTGATGTTAAAACACAAAGGAGCACCACCGATACAGGCAGATGTTGTGTAAGCTGCGCCGCCGTTAACGCCACTCAAAGATGGTAACGTGTTTGAACAAGCAACAGTATAGACTTGAATATCACGCATAACACGTCCAATCAATACGCCATTGCGGTATTCTTCGACCAATACAGATACAACACCGATTTCAGCTTGTGTAGGCGTAATAGCGATATCACCCGTGAATGCATTAATAGATGCAGCCGGAGAAGAACTTACTGGGTTGGAAATAGAATATCCTGGATTGTAAAGTACAGGATCATTGGCTGCATTGCGAGGGGTGATAAAGTAGTAAACCAGCGAATCACCATCGGCATCTACTGCACCGTGATTGAAGTAGTTGGTTTGACCAATACAAAAGAATACAATCGGAACGTTATTAAACGTCGGTGAAGAGTTTTCAGTCGTGGTATTATTGAGGTATGCTTCAATGTACAAACCTTCGCCAGCACCGTTTTGCAAAGTTGTAATAGCTTGGTTACGACAGCAATCGCTTACCCATAAGTGCCAATCTGGACAACCTTGTGGAAGGCTAACCAATGCCGTGTACTGATATTGCTGGATACCTGCAGCGGTACCACCATTACATGTACTTACTGTTGTAGAACACGTAGGAGTGATTTCTTGACCGGTTCCTGGTACCAAATCCATGGTTATGGATTGTAGTGGCTGTCCACACGAAGCTGATTCAACACTCAAAAAAGCTTGGGTAGGTGCTGTGATACCAAAACAGTCGCGGTAAAATGTGTAGGTTACCAAGTAGGTGCCATTTCCGAGACTTTCATAGGTCAAATCCGCACCGGCAAGGTGACTGGCCTTTGATTCTTGAATTCCTCCCAAAAAGAGAATTGCCAAGATAAGGGCACGGAACCACTTGATGGCGTTGGATGTTGGTTTTGAATTGTACATGTTAATCATATTTCAGTGGATTGTTAGTTTCTATTTTCGAAATACAGATGATAAATGTAAGTTATAATGGTCTAAAAACTCAATTTATTCGGCGAATATGGAGGGCGAATTGGCGAACGTGCACAATTATTCGGTAAATGACAATCGCGTTTATGTTTGTTTTTATGCAATTTCAGCAATTGTTTGTTTCGATACAATGACTTTTCTAGGGTTATTGCGGTAGGTTTTCAACAGCCCCTAGACTCCAAACTTCTGCTGGACACGAAAATAACACTTTTGTTCGTTTCCAAGTATGGGAAAAAAGGTCGGATTTTCGGTAGTTATCCAACGCCATTGTTGATTCCCACTTGCTGATAGTGAACAATATAGCCGGTTTTTCCAACAATTCGAGTAGTTGGACATCTAAACATCCCTCAAATCCGCGAATTTTGGACTTTGTGCTAGCGAATATTTCCTTGAATTCGGGGATGGCTTCTTCCCGAAAGGTCATTTTTACGATTCTAGTGATCATGGAATTCAATCAAAATGGGATCCATTGGTTTTAAACCTAATAATTGAGATGCCTTTCCAGCATTAATGGCTATTTCAAGTAACCCATCCTGATTGAACAACGCCATATGATCGCCTTCTCCGACATCATTGTAACGAGTACTAATGGAGGAGATTTTATAATTGGCTCGACGTAACAGGATGGTAAATGGACGATCTTTTTTCCAATGGAAGAAAAATGCTTTGGAAACATTGAAAACCACATTGCCAAAATGGTCCACATACAAAGCAGATCCCCGAATACCGCTTGGATCAGCTGCTGGTTTTGACCAAAATGCCTGCATTAGTGAATCCACCGGTTCGCCTAATTGTTCAGGAGAGGTTCCGCGAATTAACTGCACGATCGTCTCAACTACGAATAGTTGAAGCTCTTCGTTGGTCGAACCTTCATTCACAGGCAATTTCCAACTCGTTGATTTTTCCGAAGTTAGGAACATGGAAAATATACCGCAATCTTCGCCGATAAACCAATGCCCTTCTGATTGAACCAACATAAAATTAGGTCGACCACGGTATTGAACATCTGTCAGGTGCATTCCGACGAAATGCACCGTTCCTACAGGGAAATGCGGATAGGCATTTCCCAAGGCATACGCAGCGCCAACACGATCAAGTGGTGTCACGCCGTGTGTTATATCTACAATGGTAAGTTCCGGATACCTACTTAATAATTGACCTTTTAATACCGCCACGTAATAATCACGTAAGCCCCAATCGGTAGTCAAGGTAAGGATGGGCATGGACAGTGTCTTAGTCGCTGGTTGTTGAAAACTTGTAAACGGTCTTCCCTCAAAAGTAGGTAGTTTTGGGGTAGTATTAATACTTGAACACACGTCCTTTCTCACACCCGTTGTGGAAAACCCGAATCCGTTTCGGACCTCGCAATTAGGCAGGAAAGAACCTAAAATACTGCTGTTTTGAGCGAAGTAATCATTCCCATCGACACATTCAACCCAGTCGAATTTTTTGGAGTTAACGATAGCAACCTGGAAATCATTCGTCGGAATTTTCCGGAACTTAAATTGGTCGCTCGTGGTAACGAAATAAAAGTGATTGGTGATGAGAAACACATTCACATCTTCAGTGAAAAGATCAATCGGTTGATCCAACATTATCAGAAGTTTGGAAGTCTGACGCCTGAAAATGTAAGTCACTTTCTTGGCGATGCCATTACCAAAGAGACGCAACAAGCCCCGCAGACAGCCGACGTGTTAGTGTTTGGCCAAAATGGAATCATGGTTCGTGCACGTACCGCGAACCAGAAACGAATGGTGGAATCTTCTGAAAAGAACGATGTCGTGTTTGCCATTGGTCCTGCTGGTACTGGTAAAACGTATACTGCAGTCGCGCTTGCCGTACGAGCTCTCAAGAACCGGGAAATTAAACGAATCATTCTTACTCGTCCCGCAGTGGAAGCAGGTGAAAACCTTGGCTTCTTACCGGGTGATCTCAAAGAAAAGATTGATCCGTATTTACGTCCGTTGTACGATGCCTTGTATGACATGATTCAAGGCGAGAAGGTCAAGACGTACATTGAGAATGGAATCATTGAAGTGGCGCCGCTCGCATTTATGCGCGGACGTACGCTTGATAACGCGTTTGTTATTCTTGATGAAGCGCAAAATGCCACAGAAAGTCAATTGAAAATGTTCCTGACCAGGATGGGGCCATCTGCTAAATTCATAGTGACTGGTGACGTTACGCAAATAGATTTACCTAAGAACCAACCCTCTGGACTGGTACAAGCGATCAAGATATTGTCCAATGTAAAAGGCATTGACTTTATCTACTTAGATGCACAAGATGTTGTTCGACATCGTCTAGTCCGCGAAATCATTGAAGCGTACAATAAAGACCGTTAATCATGTCCGTAGCTATTCCGACTAATGTAGGCGCATTATCCGCCACTCATTTTAAATTTCCGTCACAAACGGGTTTTTATAAAGGCAAAGTAAGGGATGTATATTCCATCGGAGATGATCGATTGGTACTTGTTGCTACGGATCGGATTTCCGCCTTTGATGTCGTCCTGCCACGACCGATTCCGTTTAAAGGTCAGGTGCTGAATCAGATTGCCTCCCACATGCTAGCGGCTACTGCGGACATAGTACCCAATTGGGTAATCAGTGTTCCAGATCCCAATGTGACGATCGGTCATCGTTGTCAAGCACAACCTGTTGAAATGGTTATCCGCGGATACCTGGCAGGTCATGCCTGGCGAGAATATGCTGCCGGTAAACGTATGTTGTGTGGTGTTGAGCTGCCCGATGGTTTGCATGAAAATGACCGATTGCCAGAACCCATCATAACCCCCACAACGAAAGCCTCTGAAGGACACGATGAGGATATTTCCAGAGAAGAAATTCTGTCTCGTGGTATTGTTCCTACCGCTGATTATCAGCTGATGGAGCAATATACTCGCGCTTTGTATCAACGCGGTACTGAATTAGCCGCACGTCAGGGTTTGATCCTGGTGGATACTAAATATGAATTTGGAAAACATGACGGACAAATTGTAGTGATTGATGAAATTCATACCCCGGATTCATCCCGCTATTTTTATTCAGCGGGATATGAGGAGCGCCAACGGAATGCGGAGCCACAAAAGCAACTTTCAAAGGAGTTTGTACGACAATGGTTGATTGCCAATGATTTCCAGGGAAAATCCGGTCAAGTTGTTCCGGTCATGAGTGATGAATGGGTACTGGAGATTTCTACTCGTTACATCCAACTCTTTGAGCAGATCACTGGTACTACGTTTGTTCCTCAAGATACTTCCACCATGGAACAACGCATTGAACGCAATGTGCTGGATGCTTTAACTTCGGTTCGTTAAATTACTTTTTATCCAAACTCCGTAGCAAGGCTTGCACGTCAGGTGTATTTAAGACTCCGGCGAGCAATGGCTCCTTCCGAATTTTTTCCGGATCGTTCATTCCTAATTTTACGGAAGTTTGAAGGTCGCGGATGATTTCTGAGTTTTTTCCTGCTTCCGCATCGTAGCAGGCTCGTAAAAAGGCCCACTCTGAATTTTTAGGGTCGGCAGCTTTGTAGAGGCTAAGAAATTTATCAGCTTCGACTAAGTTGACCTCTTTTAGACTTTGTCTACTGTAGGAGTAGGAGGCGAGTGATAAAAAATTCAAGAGCCGGACATTTACCGGATCCGCGGAACGGGCATTTAGACTTCGCACTTGTTCTAACCACCATAGTAAGTCTTTGGAGGCAAATGCTTCCTGATACATTTGCCGCATCGATGTTTCCCTAGACAGTTCGTTTAAGAACGATTGGTACCGTTCTTTGAAAATTATCGTGTTCTGATTTTGAGTGATGACTCGTTCGATGTTAGTAATGTCTAATAGGCCGTTGTAGGTGAGGTATTGATGTTGTAAAAAAAGGTTTTTAAAAACCGGATCTTGTTCTTTTTGTGCAATCTGAAAAGAATGGTCCAAGAGATTTTGCAGTGCTACTTTATCACAATAGCCACCTGAAATACACCTGCTTGTCATGCACCAGGCAAACGCTTGCTCGAAAGCTGATTCATCGGGCCATTCGTGTTTAGACTTAGTGACGATGAGACTATGTCTGCTTTTAATTGAATCAAGGGAGGAGTAATAATAAAGCACCTCTGTAAGGTTCATGTCGGAGGTGCCACTAATGCCCATGGATGGAATAGAGACTAAACGGAAGTCGGGTGGAAATGCAGCGCCGCAATAAATCACAGTACTGAAACCTGGCAACTGATAAGCAGCAGCGAGCGCGGCTTTGGCTCCTCCTGAAAATCCTGCGATGGAGATGGCCAAGGGGTCTACGTAAAAACTACTTTTTACTTCCTGCACCAATGCATCAACCAGGGTAGACCCATCTTCCAAGGATATTCCGTTCTTGACATCGTTGGAGCCAATCAACATGAAATTGTATTTGTCTGCCAAGGCTTCGTACTTTTTCAGTGGAACCGATGCATCAGCATGTGGGTCAAGAAAAATTAACGTTGCTTGCTGCTTGTCACGCTTGAATCCTTTCGGAAGGTATACGTCGTAGTGAACATTATTTCCAGGTGAGGAAAGTCCGGAATAATAAGTGCCCGCTGTCAATGTTCGAACAACAGTGGCCTTAGGCTCTGAATCGATATTTTTTGCTTTTTCATTTTCTGCGTTGGAGCAGGAGATGAAAAAGGGGGCGCAACTAATTAGCGCCAGGAAGCGGTGTTTTAATGAAATGGCAGGTAACATCTGTGTAAATATAAGGATAGCGTTCACGAATATGTACTTTTGTAACGATGAGAGAAGCAAGGCAGTTAGGACATGTGCTGCATTTAATTGAGTCGTATGACGGTTCGGTTCCGTTGCACCGTCAACTGAGCCAATATTTTACACAGCATCGAAACATGGGATCCAGGGACCGGAGGATTACCCGTTCCCTGATTTACCCATATTTCAGACTAGGAGCAGCACTGCCTCAACGGACAATCGTAGAGCGGTTAGCAGCTGGTAATTTTCTCTGTGCGACGCCCGTCGATGAAGTCGTTAGTTATTTGTATGGCCAAGCTCAACTGCCAGTTCCAACGACTGAACATTCGTTGGAGGAACGGTGTGATTTACTTCGTTTGACATTTCCGGAATTCAAGGAAGAGGACTTGGTTCCGTTTGAGAACGAGATTTCGCCTGCTGTTGATAGGTTACAATTTCGTCGCTCAGTAATCATTCAGCCGTATGTTTGGATTCGGGTTCGGCAGAACTATGTAAAGGACGTTGCCGATGAACTGATGGCGAAAGGACTGAAGTATCATGTTGATCAAAAAAGACCGTTAGCGTGGGCGTTTGCTCCCTCCGAAAAGTTGGACGATTTGGAAGTCTATCAGAAAGGGTATTTTGAAATTCAAGACATATCGTCTCAATGTATCGCAGATTATGTAGAGCTGGTGCCCGGAGAAACTTGGTGGGATACTTGTGCAGCCTCTGGAGGCAAATCGTTACTGCTTTTAGAAAAAGAACCCACCCTTCATCTTACAGCAACGGATATCCGTCAATCGATATTAGTAAATTATGTAAACCGGTTAAATCGTGCTGGATATGATGTCGTTGAAGTCAGGCAGGCTGATCTTTCCACTTCACCGGTATACGCGGAACATTCATTTGATGGAATCCTGGCAGATGTGCCTTGTTCTGGTTCTGGGACATGGGCTCGGACTCCCGAAATGTTAACCTCGCTTAAGTCTGATGAGATCCGGGAGCATTTTCAGCCGTTGCAACGAGCAATTTTGAAGCATGTAACACCAACTTTGCAAAAAGGCGGTCGGTTGATTTTTGCAACATGCTCCGTTTTTTCGGCTGAAAATGAAGAAAATGTTCGCTTTATTCAAGAGGAAATAGGGTTGGAGTTCGTCCAATCAAACTATATTTCAGGTTCGTCCAATCGAGGGGATACCCTTTTTGTAGCAGTCTTTGTAAAAACCTGAAATTCAGACAACTTTACGTTTACATATTGTTTCTTTAGACGGAACAATTCAGATTTATTCAAGTATAATCGGGTCATGTTCAAGTTTTTGTCGACCGGTTTAGGGATTGGGCTTAGCGCTCTCCTTTTTTTCGTTGGAACGACTCAAAATACACAAGCGCAAACCAATGATGTTCGTGTAACGGAAGACTTGCGGAGTAAAGCCATGGTATTTTTTAGCGATGGCGATTTTACCCAAGCGGCCCCTATTTTTTCACAATTGATAAGCTTAGATCAGTCCGATTCAACCAACTATTATTATTACGGTGTTTGTTTGGTTGCTTCTCCCAAAGAGCGAAAAATAGCCTCCACGTATTTAGAAATCGCTGTAGCATATACCAAGGTGCCGGATGATGTCTGGTATTATTACGGACGGGCATTACTGTCAATGAATAGTTATACCAAAGCAAAAACTGCCTTGGAGCGATTCATCGGCACAGGAAGCGGAAATAAAATCCAAAAAGAGAATGCGGAGTTATTACTTTCTAATTGCGAACATGCCATTGAATTGCAAAAGGAGCGATCGTCCATGGCGATTCTTAGCGAACGGGAAGTCCCTCGACTGAATTTCTATACTTCTTATGACTTTGGTAATGGTACTGGAAAAGTGGTTCCTGCTGCGGAACAATTTTTAAGTTCAGCGGATAAAGATCGATTGGTGAGTCCGGTCATGTTTATTTCAGGTGATTTGCAAACCATTTATCTAGGAAGCTTGGGCAAAAAGACAAGTGGAGGAAAAGACCTTTATCGAGTTCGTAAGCAATCGAATGGCTCATGGTCTGTGCCGGAAATCATTGGAGGGGCGATCAGTTCATCCGAGTGGGAAGATTATCCCTTTTTGGATCGTAATGGACGCACCTTGTATTTTTGTAGTAAAGGATTTAACAGTATTGGAGGATATGACATCTTTAAATCCGACTATGATTTCACGACCGGGAGTTGGTCGGCTCCTGTCAACCTTGGTATTCCGATAAATAGCACCGAGGATGATCTGTTGTTTGTGCCAGCTGCAGATGGGAAATCAGCTACGTATGTGACGGCAGATAATGCGGACGCGACGCACCTTATAATGCGCATCATTGAAATCAATAACAGTGATGACTTCGTTTCGGTAAAAGGTTTTTATAAATCCGTTGATCAGCTCATGCGACGTGATGCAAGGATATCGGTAGTGCGAGAACGAGATCGTGCTGTCGTTACGACGGTGCGCACGGACCCACGTACCGGGCAATATGAACTGTTAATTCCGCGCGACGAATCGTATTACTTAATTGTAGAAGGTGGTGGCTATGTGGCCCATGCCGAGCGTTTTTCCATTCCGAGTGGAGTGGATGAAACAAATTTGAAGCAGGTGGTCGCTATGAATCGTTCACGCGATGATGAGCAGATGCAATTGACCAACTTTTTCACTCCGCTCTCGGCGATGGGAAGCACAATAGAGGAACCCACCGAAGTGTTGACGCAAACAATTTCTACAACGGCAGTAGATTCATCCCAATTAATTCCGGTACAAATTGAAAATACGACACTCTATGTAGTTGCTCCGACAACGGTTGTTAAGGATGATTCAGTAACCCAAAAGATAGCCTTGGAGCCAAACCAGCGTGACGTTTCTTCAGAAGAAGTAGTGAATAGTATAGAGCCAAAGGAAGATGTTAATACTGGCAACAATAAAATGATGGATGTTGCCGAAGCAGATACAACCAACGCTGCGGTGGAAGTGTTAGCAGTATCAACCAATGAAATTGCGATTGACGGAAAGCAAGAAGATGACACCTTGGTGGAAGTGAATCTATCTGAACGTGATTTAGCAAGACTGACGGAGGAAGATGCTAAAGAGAGCAGGGCAGAGGCGTTGGAATTTAGAGCGTCAGCGGCTGAATTGATACAGCAGGCAGAAAACACCAATTCGATGGTTTTTGATCTTCGAAAAGAAATGGAGACGATCGATGTTGGTGACTCGATCCGTATTAATGAATATCAGCAGCAAATTCAGGAGTTAAATGATTTAGCTGCGCTCAGTTTGTCACGAGCCAATGAATTTGACAGTTTGGCAAGTGAGCGTGAAAATCAAGCCCTGATATCGGAACAACAAGCGGAACAATTACTGGCTAGTACAGGAAAAAAAGGAAATTTAAAAAAGGATGTTAAGAAATCTGATGGTACTACTACTGCTTCTGCTGCTAAAGTTGAAGAGCAGACTAATGATCA
>CANIAS010000031.1 GCA_947465495.1 Candidatus Pollutiaquabacter sp.
AAGACTACAACTCACTGCACAAATCACATCTCCCATCCACTTGATTGACCTGAAAGGGAAACCCGCTGAACTTAAAATGGGAATTGATGATAGTCTGTTAGTCGTTGCTTTTTTACTGGCAGATTGTCCAGCCTGCGAATCCTATTCCAAAACACTCAACGATCTAAATACAAAATTCACCAATAGCAAGGTAAAAATGATCGGTATCTTTCCTGGAAAGTACAATACCCCAGCAGAAATGATTGCCTATCAAAATCAGTATAAAATATCTTTCCAGTTGTATCAAGATCCTGACAAGCTGGTGGTCCATCAACTAAAAGCTACAGTAGCCCCGGAAGTTTTTGTACTTGACCGAAATGATGGTGTTCGATATTCAGGCCGTATAGATGACTGGATGTATGCTGTTGGTAAAAAGAAAATACGAATTCAACACCACGACTTAGCAGATGCATTGGAAGCATTAACGCATCAGCTTCCCATTCAACAATCACGTACCACACCTATCGGATGTATCATCGAATGAAACAGACAGGTAATTTTCCAATGGGAAACCGATGGAAGGGCTTTCCCTTGGTCATAGTTCTTATCATTTTTACCGCCTGTGCTCAGCGCAATGAAAAAAAAAGCATAACGTATTCACGCGACATTCACCCAATCATTCGCTTACATTGCACGCCTTGTCATCGTCCGGGAGCTGCCGGACCTTTTGATCTGATTTCCTTTGATGATGTCAAGTCACATGCTCATACGGTCGCATTGACTGTACAAACACGATTCATGCCGCCATGGCCAGCTGATCCATCTTATGTTCACTTTAAGGAGGAGAAATATCTGACCGATGAAGAAATATCATTGATAAGTGATTGGGTGGATGCTAGCTGCCCTGAAGGTGAACAAATGGATTATTCGCTTTCAGATACATCTACAGGATATGGTCGTCCAGACCTAACCATTCGATTGTCGGAGGCATTCAAGTTGCCAGGTGACAACCTGGATAAATTCATGATGATGAAGGTGCCCATTGAAATCCCTAATGACACCTTCGTGCGAATGATTGAGATTGTACCGGGAAATACAAAACTGGTACATCACATCAATGCCCACTTCGTGCAATATCAGGACGGTGCGAAAGGCACGTTAAAAAATGGACTGAAAGCTATTAATACCGAACTGCACGACAAAAAAGAAGCCTACAAACTGCTTGACCTACCCAATGACAATGGCTCTTATCCCATGTTGACACCTTCCGTGGCCAATTTTCTTCCCGGCGTTGAGCCAGCTTTGTATCCCAATGGAATTGGCGGTTACCGACTGAAGAAAAATAGTGTCTTATTGCTGGATAACATCCATTACGGCCCTACTCCCATCGACACAACCGACCAGACGGCTTTCAACATCTATTTTATGCCCAAGGCGCCTGTTCGTCCTACGAAAGAAATGATTCTCGGAACTTCAGGAATCACACCAATTGAGCCTCCCTTAATAATTGCACCCGGTAACGTACAAACGTTCATCACACGCTATACACTCCCCGAAGATATTTCGTTGCTGACAGTCAACCCTCATATGCACTTGCTAGGTTCTTCATTCAAGGCATACGCACTGACACCTACGCAGGACACCATTAGACTTCTACGAATTGGCAAGTGGGATTTCCGTTGGCAATATTTTTACACGTATCAACATCCATTGAAATTATCTAAAGGAACAACTATCATCGCAGAGGGTGTTTATGATAATACCGAAAATAACCCACTCAATCCGTTCCATCCTCCTCAGCAAATTTCAGAACGTGAAGGAAGCATGCGTACCACCGATGAGATGTTTCAATTAATTTGCACCTACCTACCCTACCTTGAGGGAGACGAAACTATTGATTTAGAAAAAACTTATTGAAATGACCATTCTACACTATAGCATCGTTGAACCAAGTACGGCAATGGAATGGGATGCCTATTATGAACTTCGCTTTGAGGTACTTCGCAAACCTTGGGGACAATCTATTGACTCCACCAAGGATGACCAGGAAGAGAACTCCATGCATTTATTAATGCTGGATGAAATGGGACAGGCCGCAGGTGCTGGTCGTTTGCAATTTAACAGTCCGGTCCAAGGTCAAATCCGTTCCATGGCTGTTCGAAGTGACTTGCAAGGAAAAGGACTAGGAAGTAAAATGCTAGAACGACTGGAGCACGAAGCCTCGTTGAAAGGCTATTCTGAAATCATTCTGGACGCCCGGTTCAACGCTGTCCAATTTTATGAATCGAACGGCTATTCTGTCACAGGACCATCCTATAATTTATGGGGGATGATCCCGCATTTTGCTATGCGAAAATCAATAGTGGCAAACAGTTAGGTTAACTTTCTGCTTTTTTTAACGTGAAGGTGAAAGTAGTTCCAACGCCAATACTACTCCGTACGTTAATGTTTTGTTTGTGAGCTTCGATAAGGTGCTTTACAATCGCCAAGCCCAGTCCGGTTCCACCTTGTTCACGAGAACGACTCTTGTCTACGCGGTAGAAACGTTCGAAGATACGCGGAAGATGTTGCGGATCAATGCCGATACCGGTATCGGTTACTTCGACCAGAATATTCTGATCCATATCATAAAACCCAACAACGCTACTACCATCTTGCCGGCCATACTTGATAGAGTTTACAATAAGATTCACCACTACCTGGCGAATACGATCCTTGTCGCCAAAGACATAAACAGGACGATCACTGCCATCTTTGAAACTAAGTTTAATATTACGCTCACGCGCTCGCAATTCCAACGAGTCAAAAACATCCTTCGTAAGATCGTGAATATCGAAAATGCGCTGATCAAGAGCCATTTCTCCACTCTCTAGCTTCGATATTGCTTCAAGGTCATCGACTATCATACAAAGCCGTTCCACCGAACGTGAAGCCCGCTGTAGATAATGCACATTGACTTCCGGATCGTCAATGCCGCCTTCCAATAGTGTGTGGATATAGCCTTGAATACTGAACAGAGGCGTCTTTAATTCATGCGATACGTTTCCAAGAAATTCTTTTCTGAAATTTTCCATTCGCTTGAGCTCAGCAATTTCGCGTGACTGATCTTCTTGCCAGGACATCACTTCCTTGTTTACATTGGAAATAATATCTTCAGACAAATGAACCATCTCGATCGCTTTCGCTTTGGAGTCTTTGAATGTAGATATTGTTTTATAGATCAATTTTATCTTGCGGTAAATAAAAACTTCCAGGAGGTATTGAAAAATCAGAAAGGTGGCCAAAAACGAAACCACAAAAACGAACGGCATCGATATCCAGTTCTTCTCAAAGATTCCGGAAATGTTTGTGGCTGACTCAACCAACACGACGATGACAGCAGTCACCAAAGCAGCTAATAATGCTAACGTACGGGGTGTCGGGTTCTTGATGGCCATTTAGCTAGTTAAGGAATCAGAAATCGAATTTATACCCAATTCCTTTGACAGTTTTAATGAGATCCTCGCCTAACTTCTCTCTTAACTTACGAATATGAACGTCAATGGTACGGTCGCCGACTACCACATCATTTCCCCATACACGATCGAGAATTTCATCGCGAGTAAATACTTTTCCGGGCTTAGATGCCAAAAGCGATAACAATTCAAACTCCTTGCGAGGCAATTCAATCTCCTTGCCTGATTTCTCAATGATGTAACGTTCGCGATCAATTTTCAAATCACCAATGATAATCACCGAAGAAGTAGTTGAGGCTCCATCCAACGTTTTTGTTGCTCGACGCAACAAGGCATGAATACGAGAAACCAATACGCGTGGTTTAATTGGCTTGGTGATGTAATCATCTGCGCCTACATCGAACCCGGCTACCTGTGAGTAGTCTTCATTCCTTGCGGTGAGAAATGCAACCAGTGTATCTTTCAATGAATCGTCTTCACGAATCATCCGGCAAGTCTCAATACCATCCATCTCAGGCATCATGATATCTAAGATGATCAGATCAGGAAGCTGTGCTTTAGCAATTAAAATTGCTTCCTTTCCGTTATGAGCTTTGAAGATGGAAAAATTCTCCTTCTTCAGATTGTATTCCATGAATTCCAGGATATCCGGCTCATCATCGACCAATAGTATCTTCTTTGGCATAGCTGAAAATTACACGGTGAAAGTACCTGAGCCTTGTGAAATTAATGTTAAGTAAAGGTAAACAAAGACGTACGGAAAGACAAACCCTGATGCAGGATTAAGGATTCATCACTCGCAACGAGGCTTTCATCCGTTGCGCTTGTTGATTCGTAGGGGCAATCTTTAACGCACGATTCAAATAGATTTTTGCCTTTGTAGGATCCCCTAACATGACAGAAGTTCCTGTTTTATTCAGCAATGCCTGAAGATGATCAGGATCTTGGGATAAAGCCAAATCATACAGACTATCCGCAGCCGAAAGTCGGTTGTATGCGGTTAAAAGAAGATATCCATAATCGACCAAAGCAGTCGTATTCTGAGGATCTTCAGTCAAGACAAAACGATACTGCGCAACTGCAGCATCGTTTTGTCCGGCACTTTCAAGTAGCGATGCATATTTAACACGGAAAGAAAGCTGAAAAGGAAGTAAATCAACAGCATTTCTGTAATTCTCCATAGCCTGCTTCTCGTCGCCGAGCTGCTCATACGATTCCGCAATACGGTAGTAGGTCCATGCCGATTCCTCTTTGGTAACCTTATTGGTAATTGCCGGTTTACGATGGACGAGTTCTACAACTTTGGCATAATCCGTTTTCAAGAATGCCCAGCGGATTAGTACGTCATAGTTGGCAGCCAGCTGAGCGGAAGTAGCGTCGGGCAGGTACTTTTTAGCGGAATCAAGAAATGCGGGCTGATGCACAAACTTCTCATAGTAATTCAGATAGGCTTTTCCCTTAGATGTACTGACAGCTTTTGGATTGTTGATACATGCCAACGTAATGAACTCACGAACCTGACGGGAATATTCCGCAGAAACCGGCTTACGAATAAAATGATCGGTAGTAGTAACATGGGGAATATCAATGGTTCCATTCTTAGGCATATGACAAGACACACAATTGTCACCTTGGTTTTTCCGTGAAGTAGCAGAGGCTGTACATTCCTTTTGCATCGTAAGCTGATTGCCTGGGTTATGACAATTCTTACAGGCCGTGTTGTATTTCCCTGCTCCTGTCTCCTTGACACTGACGTGGGGATTGTGACAAGTGATGCATGTCAATGCATTACGATAAGGATGTAGTCGATCCTTTCCAGCAACCTCCATCTCAGCAGCGGCTCGAGAAACGAGAAAGCAAGCGCTCAACTTAAGGCGTTCTGCATGAGAAGCCATGATGTGCTCCTGCTCCTGCCCTTTGTAAACAGGCATGTAGACATCCATCACGTCCGATAACTTCATCCCCGGGCGAAAATCGAAAAAGGATTTTCCATCCACCAAGACAGCGTTGCCCTGTACGTGACATCGTTGACAAAGATCCAGCTGCTTATCGATCGGCAATTTGGCCGGATTGACAATCGAAAAATCTATAGCGGAGGCAGTATCGATCAAGATGCCTTGTTGCTTCAGCGTTACGTGCTTGGCACCTGGGCCATGACAACGTTCGCAATCAATCCCCAGCGGAATCTGCTTGTATTTATTTTCAGAACCCTCGACCAACTGGGGATAACCGTTATGGCAGGAAATGCACTCCAATTCAATTCGGCGATTAAACCGACTATTCTTTCCGTTCTCAAATCCAGGTGGAAGATCCCACGTTCCTTTCTGCGTATAATAAGTCAATGGCACTTGGAAGAGGTATCCATTTCGCCACTGCAAATGCGAATTGGTATGCTGTCCGGATCCAACAATGAAACTAACGGACTCATTTCGTTCAAATATTGTATCGTTCCCAGACAGTCTGTATTCACGAATCAACAAGCTATCATTAATCCAATAAGGATGATACCAAAGATTGCTGAATTGGTCGTGAACGGATGTACTTGAACTAAAACGAGCGGACGTTTTTTGGTGGTTTGCCAGACCGAACGACTGCCCCATTCCTGTTCGAATAAAGGTATTATAGTGATCCGCATGGCATTGTTTGCACGTGTTCATGCCCACGTAGCGAACAGCAGGGTCTAGGCTAGCATAGGTGGAATCATGTTGCTCTTGCTGGGTTGTTTGCGGAGCGCTGCATCCGAAAAGGACACCCACTAAAACAGCACAGGCGACCAATCGCCAACGAATCATTCGACTACTTCGATTACGAAGAAAGTGGAATGACACTGTGTCACTTGCGGACCAATTGAAGGAGATATTCATCGATGTATCGACCATTTTCATAGATCCAGTCTTGTTTCAATCCTGAAATCTCGAATCCGCTCTTCTTGAACAAGGCGACACTACTTTCGTTATCAATCCTCACATTACAATAAAGTTGATGCAAGTCTAGCACTTGAAAAGCATATTCAATAACTAAATGCAATGCTTCGGTGGCATACCCTTTTCCCCGATCCGCACGATCCGCAATCAAAATACCTAGACCAGCTCGGCGATTGCGTGGATCGAATTCGAAAAGGTCAACGCATCCAATGGCTTTGGGCTCATCGATTTCCTCATGATCACTGATGTACTTGAGCTCAATCATAAGACGGAGCTGCTTGTTGGTGTAGATATCCTGATGAGCTTGATTGACAAATTCCTCCAACACAAATCTCGAAAATGGAGCCATGGTTCCACTCACACTCCAGATGGTGGTATCATTCTCCCATTTATACAACCTATTCAGATCGACTGGCTCTAGCGCACGGAGTCGAATCAATTCTCCTACTAACAACATGATGTGATGAACTTCGCTTACAACAGCGAATTTACGGAAGAAGCCTCCTCGCAAAACCAACAATGAACTATTTTTCCAACGAAAAGGTTGAAAACTATTCCTCCATTATAATTCAATGGTTCCGTCATATACATGACAGGTAGGACCTTCGAGCCATACATCCTCAAAGCCGCGATCAGTTGACCGGAAATGAACCGTCAGCAATCCGCCAGGTGTTCTAACTTGACAGGTGGAATCATGGCTGATCCAACCAGCTTTAAAGGCCATCAAAGCAGATGCTGTCACTCCCGTGCCGCAGGAGAATGTTTCAGCCTCCACTCCACGCTCAAAGGTCCGAACGAATAAACCGTCATTTTCTGGCTGTACGAAATTAACGTTGGTGCCAGCCGGACTGAATGATGCGTTTTGACGAATAGATTTTCCAGTTTCGTAGACATTAAACCTATCCAATGATTCCACCATCATTACTACATGTGGTGAACCGGTGTCGAGAAAATGAAAACCACCAACGTCTTGTTGGCTTGTAACGTCCTTCATCTTTAATTTAACTCGAGCTCCTTCAAGCATAATCGCTTGATGAGGACCATCCGCTCCAATAAATTCAAACCGTTCGCCGATAAAACCAAGTTGACGAGCGAAGGCTGCTACACATCTTCCACCATTTCCACACATTGAACCCTCCTTACCATCTGCATTGAAATAAACCATTCGAAAGTCGTACCCTACTGCATGCGTTAGCAAAATCAGTCCGTCTCCGCCAATTCCAAAACGCCGGTCGCACAGGGTTGATACACGCATTTCTGACCAATCGGCGGATAATTCCCGAGCGTCGATCATGATAAAATCATTCCCAGTACCATGATATTTACTGAACGATAGTTTCATTTGCAGAGCTGTAGTAATTCAGGGTCTTTAATAGGTTTATACGACTGGAAATCGGACGACAACTGCAATTCATAGAGTTCTGCTCCAAATCGAAGAAAGTAATGTTCGTCGGATTTGAAGATGATGGCTTGATCGGGGGATTCAATTCCGTACAGCAAGAGCGTGTTTTTATTCCACTTGTAACCGTGGTAATTGACAGGCGAAAGCCAGAATTCTACTTGGAGGTTTTCACTCGAAACAACTTTCTCCTCCACGAGACCCGCAGCAGGATTCAGCTTTCGCGCCACCTCGTCGCTCATCGAGCCATGATTAGTGGCTGCTTTTCCAGTTGAAGTACGCACCACCTTTGGGGCCATTGAAAGACTGATTTGCAATTGATCCTTTTTGACGACAATTTCCTGATCAACCGCATCATCTTGCACCGTCTCGATGGTATCAGTGGTAACTTGAACACTATCCATTTCTTTGGTTTGAACATCGTTGTTAGCAACCAAGGAATCATTTAGTGTAAATTCGGTTTTATTCGGCTTATCAGCTTCTTTCTTTTCCAGTGCGAAGATTCCTTTTTTGGTAAACCATTTGAAACTCATCACGGGACGCTTCAATGCGCTTTCCGATCCCAGGTAATTCCATACAAGAATACTACTCATAATTACCAACAGGAATGCGATCATCATGCGCAATCCAAAAGGAACGATTGGTTTACTGTAATTAATATTCTCGATTAACTCTTCCTTCAATTCAACGTCAGCTGCGTGCCGTATGCCATCCACCAACATCTTACGAACTACAACGCGGTCGCGAAACCCAGCATCAACATCCAATCGATCCAAGAACTCCTGTCGTTCTGAACCGCTTAACGCATCTGAAAGGTAACGATCAATCAGACGAGCTTCTTTCCCGATTTCTTTGCCTTCGTTCATGTTAGACGGCTAATCTGGCTTTAACGATCTGATCTAATTGCTTGATGGATTTATCGACTTCAAATTCAGCCACCACCGGATTAGGCAAATTAAAACGTGCTGCCAACTGCTCGAAGTTTAGACCATCCGCGTAATAGGCTGCAAGGATTTGACGACTGGTAGTTTCGAGGATCGAAAAACAATCTGCCACAATTTCAAGTTGGCGCTCCAGGTGCTCATCCGATGCTCCTTCCACCCTCATCAGCCGGTGATCTTTGAGCTGATTCTTAAGCGTACTAAATAAATACTCGCCAGGTTCAATCTGTTCAGGAAAATCACGCTGCTGAACATCTCTTAAAAAACGAATAACGGCATCGCTGAACAAGGACGGTGTATCGGAGTCCCTGATTCCTTTGGTACGAAGCCAACGGCGGGAGGATTGAAAATAACGACCGGAGAGATAAAACAATACCTCCCGGGATCCGTTCTTCATACCGGAAATAATCTCTTTGTTGGACAGCTTGGCCATGGATGCTGACTGCAAAATTAGTTTAAAATAGTAATGCCGACAGTCCTATCACGACTAAGAATTGAACATATTAACCCCTGACATTTGTCAGTGTAAACCAATAATTATGGAAAAATTGGCAGGTAAAATTAACGAACCTTAACCCTGAGCTAACCATTATTAACGGTAGCTCACCCGTTCTAACACTGTCGTATGTCAGAATTTCACTGGCATCATTCTTGTCAAACGCGGTCACCGCAAAACGTATAAATAACTATTAGTATGAAAAAAATCCTTGGTTTCCTCGTGATTGCCATGACCGGTGGATTTGCTGGGGCGTATGTATTTACCAACTGCCAACGAATCCCTGTTTCTGAAAAGAACACCGGAATTCCGGTGATGCGAACATCTCTTTCATCCTCGGCGGACCTGCCTGACTTTACGGTGGCAGCTGAAAAAACCGTACATGCTGTCGTACACGTTAAAACATATTACACGCCGCGAGGAAATCCATTCGACCCTCTCGGATTTTGGGGCCGGCCAATGCAAACACAGCCTCAAGAATCAACTGGTTCAGGAGTGATTATCACGGAAGACGGCTTTATCATTACCAACAACCACGTTGTTGAGAATGCAGAAAAAGTGGAAGTGACGATGAACGATAACCGCACGTTTACAGCAAAGATAATAGGCACAGACCCAAGCACGGATCTTGCATTATTGAAGATTGATGAAAAGTCTCTTCCATTTATTACGTATGGAAATTCCGATGAATTAAAAGTGGGCGAATGGGTCTTGGCTGTGGGCAATCCGTTCAATCTTACATCGACTGTCACGGCAGGAATTGTCAGTGCCAAAGGAAGAAATATTGGCATACTTCCCGATCAATTCAAAATTGAATCCTTCATCCAGACCGACGCCGCAGTGAATCCAGGAAACAGTGGCGGCGCCTTAGTGAACACCCGCGGAGAATTAGTAGGCATCAACTCGGCCATAGCATCCAATACAGGTTCCTATACGGGTTATTCCTTTGCAATACCGGTAAATCTGGTGCGTAAAGTAGTAGACGATCTGGCTGAATTCGGCAACGTGCAACGTGGATTCATCGGGGTGAGTATTCGAGATATCGATTCCAAGTTGGCGGAGGAAAAAGGACTAAAAATGACACAAGGTGTCTACGTTGCAGGATTAACAGAAGGAGGTGCTGCAGCCGTTTCTGGCATTGAAGAAGGTGATGTGATCTCCAAAGTGGGTGACGTACCCATCAATTCCACTCCACAACTTCAAGAACAGATTGGGCTATTCCGACCCGGGGATAATGTAAAAGTGACTGTAATTCGAGATGGAATTGAAAAACAATTCGCGTTACAACTTCGAAATCAAAATGGGGCTACCGAAATCGTTCGACGGGACGAAGTCTTGAATATACTGGGGGCTTCGTTTGAAAATGCCGGTAAAGAAGATCAACATCGGCTAGGACTTCAGGGGGGCGTAAAAGTCATCAAGCTATCCTCGGGAAAGTTACTCAGTGCAGGCATACGCGAAGGTTTCATCATCACTACAATCGACAAAAAGCCGATCATGTCAACCGAAGACCTGTCGAATGTCCTTACTTCCAAAACCGGCGGTGTGTTAATTGAGGGAGTTTACCCGAGCGGTCAAAAGGCCTATTATGGCTTTGGGCTATAAAAAGTTCTAAATAACACCAAAAAACGAGTTTTTGACTTATCAACAAATGACAAAAGTTTTGAACCTTGACAACCTACCACCTTGCTTGGCCTTGCCTTAAAGCGTATCTTCGCAGTCAATAAAAAACGGATTTCTCTCTGTTTTTAGCTTGTTTTACCCACTCTTAACCTGAAACATGCGTCAACTTAAAATAACCAAATCAATCACCAATCGCGAGAGTCAATCGCTGGAGAAATATCTTCAGGAGATTGGTCGCGAAGAATTGATCACCGCCGAAGAAGAAGTCCGCCTGGCAAGGCTGATCAAACAAGGTGATCAGAATGCATTAGACCGTTTGACCAAAGCCAATTTGCGCTTCGTCGTTTCTGTTTCCAAACAATATCAGAACCAAGGATTAAGTCTTCCTGACTTGATTAATGAAGGAAATTTGGGACTTATCAAGGCTGCTAAGCGATTTGATGAAACCCGCGGTTTCAAATTCATTTCCTATGCTGTTTGGTGGATTCGTCAATCGATCCTCCAGGCTTTGGCCGAGCAATCGCGCATTGTACGCCTTCCCCTCAACCAGGTTGGTTCACTCAACAAAATTTCCAAAGCCTACTCCAAACTCGAACAGGAATTTGAACGCGAACCGTCTCCGGAAGAATTAGCCAAAGTATTGGATATCCCAACGGAAAAGATTTCCGATACTATGCGCGTCAGTGGAAAGCATGTTTCCATGGATGCACCATTCGTTCAGGGTGAAGACAATTCATTGATTGACGTTCTTGAAAACCAAGACTCCCCACGAGCAGACAGTCTGTTAATGAATGAGTCGTTGCAGAAAGAAATCGATCGCTCTCTTAGCACTTTGACAGAACGCGAGCGCGAAGTTATACGCTTGTTCTTTGGCATTGGTATGCCACACGGTTTGACGCTCGAAGAAATCGGAGCACAGTTCGACCTCACACGCGAGCGTGTACGTCAAATCAAAGAAAAAGCGATTCGTCGTCTCCGTCACAAATCTCGTAGCCGACTCTTAAAGGCCTATTTAGGTTAATCCTTGATTACCTTCGGCTGATAGTACTGAACAGCTTTCATTCATCGTGAAAGCTGTTTGTTTTTATTGACGAACCAACCAAAACCACCTTTCTAATTACCCATGGAAAACACCCAAGCAAATCCGAAACACCAGTACGAACACGAACTGGCCGGCTGGATCGAGATGGAAAAAGCCGCCATCAAACTCATTCACATTACTGGTAGCCTTTGGTTCGACCGCTCGGTCGAAATTGTGCTATTCCGTAATCAATTAGTAGATCGTAGTGCCAGTGAAATCCTTCACCTTCACCAATACGCGAAAGAAATTGTCAAGAAGCCCATCACGGTGCTTGAATCACTCGCCATTGCGGAAGAAATGAATAAGCTGGACCTCGCTCCTGCCCGCATCGATATCGGACGCTTGACAGCAGAATGGCTGCACGAGAAAGCCAACTATTCCTCAGTCGCTGATTTTGTTAGAGACAAATTGAATACATTCATCGGTCAGGATCACAATACGTTAATTCCACGTGATGTGGTATTGTATGGATTCGGACGCATCGGACGATTGCTTGCACGCGAACTTATTTCTCAGGCAGGTAAAGGCGAACAATTGCGCCTCCGCGCGGTGGTCACACGTTCCGGCGGTGCCGAAGAACTTGCCAAGCGCGCTGACTTACTTCGTAACGACTCTGTCCACGGAGCTTTCCCAGGTACTGTTATTGAAGACCCAGCTAACGAAGCGCTGATTGTGAATGGGCATATGGTTCGAATGATTGCAGCAAGTGACCCTTCCAACATCGATTATACAGCATATGGTATCAACGATGCCTTAATCATTGACAATACCGGTGTCGTTCGTGATCGCGAAGGATTGAGTAAACACCTTAAATCGAAAGGAGTCAGCAAAGTCCTTCTTACTGCACCAGGTAAAGGCGATGTTCCTAATATCGTATACGGCGTTAACCAAAACGCCTTCGATCATCATCAGGAAACCGTTTTCTCTGCAGCCTCTTGCACAACGAATGCAATTGTTCCGGTGTTGGCTGTAATTGACGAGGCACTCGGCATCGAGAAGGGACATATTGAGACCATCCACTCCTACACCAACGACCAAAACCTGCTCGACAATTACCATAAGAAATATCGCCGTGGCCGTTCAGCCGCGTTAAATATGGTCATCACCGAAACCGGTGCCGATAAAGCGGTGGCAAAAGTATTGCCGCATCTTGCTGGTAAACTGACCGGAAATGCCGTTCGTGTTCCTACGCCAGACGTATCATTAGCCATTTTGAATCTTACGTTGAAAAAGGATACCTCAAAAGATGGTATCAATGAAATCATGCGAACTGCCGCTCTTCAAGGAGAATTGGTAGAACAGATCCAATATGCCGTTTCCAATGAGTTAGTTTCAACCGACCTGGTTGGAAATCCTTGCGCTTCGATTTTTGATAGCCAGGCGACCATTGTTTCAAAAGACAATCACAGTGTCGTGCTTTATGTTTGGTACGATAACGAATATGGCTATAGTCGCCAAGTGGTACGTTATGCCAAACACCTGGCTGACGTTATCCGACTCCGCTACTATTAATCCGAAAGTAAAAAGTGCTATTATACTAAAAGGGCGCCCTACGGCGTCCTTTTTTTTAATCTGTTTTGACGATGAAACCGCCACCAATGACATCGTCCCCCTCGTAGAAAACAGCACTTTGTCCTGGCGTCACAGCCGATACCGGTGCATGAAAAGTCACCTTAATATCCGGGCCAATGGATTCGATCATACCGGATGTTCCTTTGTCTTTATAACGGATGCGAGTTACCGCTTCCATAGGTCGTTCAATACGTGAGTATTTAATTAGGTTCACGTCCTTTACTAACATTTCCTGACGTTGTAAGTCCTCTTCAGTTCCTAATACAACTGTGTTAGTCTTTGGTTGTATATCAATTACATATGCCGGTTTACCTAAAGCTATTTCTAGCCCTTTTCTTTGTCCAATGGTATAATATGGATAGCCTTTATGTTGCCCCAATACTTTTCCGGTAGGATCCACAAAATTACCTCCGCTCAATTGTTCAACAAGGTCACCCCGCTGGCGCTTTAGAAACGAGCGATAATCATTGTCAGGGATGAAGCATATCTCGTAGCTCTCCGCTTTTTTAGCCAAATCGTGAAAGCCCATTTCGGCAGCCATCTGACGAATTTCTGGCTTGTGATAACCACCAACCGGAAAAATGGTGCGGGAGAGGCACGCCTGAGTTACACCCCACAGCACATAGCTTTGATCCTTCCAATCGTCTTTCCCCTTGCTGATCACATATCGACCTTGCTCCTCTCTGACCTTAGCATAATGGCCAGTAGCGATAAACTCGCAATTCAACATGTCTGCTCGTTTAAGCAAGGCATCCCATTTAATATGGGTATTACATTTAACACACGGATTCGGCGTCCTACCAGCCATGTACTCTTCAATGAAATTATTGATAACATGACCGCCAAACTCTTCTCGTATATCCAGAATGTAATGCGGAAATCCTTTGTCTACAGCAATTCCCCTGGCATCATTGATTGAATCCAGGGAGCAGCAACCAGTCTCTTTTTTGGAACTTCCTGAAGAAGCGTAATCCCAAGTCTTCATGGTCAGACCAACCACCTCATATCCCTGCTCGTGCAACAGCACAGCGCTGACCGAGGAGTCAATTCCGCCACTCATGGCGACCAATACACGACCGTGTTTTGACATGTTTGCAGACTAAAGGTGAAATACCGATGGCACTCTTTGGGAGTCTGCAAAGGTAGGCTATTTTTCTGTGTCGGTCTGAATCGGAGTATCCGGTTCAAGCGGAGGATTTAACGATTTTCCACTTTTATAATCCTCTTCATATTCCACAGCACCTGTTTCAGTATAGGTAATCCATTTCCCCTCGCGGAGTCCTTTAACATATTTACCATGCTGCCACAACTTCCCATCTTTAAAATATATTTTCAAAGAGCCTTCGTAAACATCATTCTCCATCTTTCCTTCCACTTTTAATTTTCCGGTCTCGAAATACTCCAGGTATGGACCCGAACGCAATCCTGATTTATAGGAAGTTGAACGAGCAATGGTGCCACCTGGGTAATAATCAAGGCAGACACCATCCTTTTTACCATTTATATAATGTTCCGTAGCGGTTAATGCGCCTTGTTCATCGTAGTAATTCCAGCTACTGTCTTTCGCCTGTCCGATGTACTTCCCTTTTCCAATGACGGCTCCTTCTTCATTGTAGAGTGCAGCGTCACTGACGCCGGAATTTCCACGGTAAACCAATCGGGTCTGCAGTTTGCCTTTGGGAGAATAGGTGGTAAAATCGCCAATTCGCTTACCATCCTTAAAGGTCGAACGCGAAAACAGCGTATCCGTAGAATAATATTTCCGCCATTCTCCTTGCTGGAGTCCTTTCTTATCGATGCGATTAATAGTATCGCCTTTAAAAACCTGAAACGTCTGGGCGTGTCCTGCATGACCAATCAGGAAAAGCGTCAGAAATAGAAGGATGCTGGTTGATTTCATTGAATCAAATATAAGCAGGATGATTTACCCGGCGCAGCATCGAATTTCAAAAAATGAAAATTTTACTACATTGCAGGAAACATACACAACTAATATGAGCCAAAAAGCTGCAGAAACAGGACACCCAAAAGGGCTGTATGTCCTCTTTGTTACCGAAATGTGGGAACGATTTAGTTATTATGGAATGCGGGCTATATTCATGCTATTCCTTGTCAAGGGATTGGTGATGAGCGAAAAAGACGCCTCCAACATTTACGGTAGTTTCACCGGTTTGGTATATCTCACCCCATTGATTGGAGGGTACGTTTCGGACCGCTACTGGGGTAATCGTCGGAGTATCTTCATCGGGGGGATTCTGATGGCCATCGGCCAGTTCATGATGTTCATGAGTGGCAATGCCATCGGAAGTGCGAGTGCCAGTCCATTCATGATTGGCGGGTTGACCTTCTTGATTATTGGCAACGGATTCTTCAAACCAAATATTTCCACGATGGTGGGTCAACTTTATCCAAAAGGCGATTCCCGCATTGATGCCGCTTTTACCATATTTTACATGGGTATCAATTTAGGAGCACTTTTCGCACCGTTGGTCTGCGGATATTTTGGTGAGAACATAGACTTTAAATGGGGTTTCTTTGCGGCGGGTGTCGGTATGGTGGTCAGTGTCATAACGTTTGAAATCCTCAAAAAGAAATACATCGTTGCACCTGATGGCTCACCGCTTGGTATGCCTCCCAGCCATTATCAATCACAAAAAGCTGAAAAGAAAGCCGAAGGTCCTGCGACCAACATGGGAAAGATCTTTTTCATGCTGGCGATTGCATGTGGTTTGATTTACGTGTTCCACACCTTCCTTGGCCTTGATATTTTCGGTGCTTTGATTTTCTCCTCTGCAATTGCGGTACCAGCCTTAATCATTACCGACAGTTCCTTAACCAAGGACGAAAAATCACGCATTTGGGTGATTTTCATTTTGGCCTTCTTCGTCATTTTCTTCTGGAGCGCCTTTGAGCAAGCCGGAGCATCATTGACCATCTTCGCCGATAAGCAAACGGATCGTCATCTGGGCACATGGGAAATGCCTGCCTCATGGTTTCAATCCATCAACCCACTAGGTATCATTATCCTGGCTCCTTTGTTCAGCTCGTTATGGGTGAGTCTTGGACGTCGCAACATGGATCCACCATCGCCCTTAAAAATGGCCATCGGTCTGGTATTACTTTGCCTGGGTTACGTCGTGATTGCTATGGGCGTACATGGTGTCGATGCAAACGTTAAAATCTCGATGTGGTGGCTAATCATCCTATATGTTTTGCACACAATGGGCGAGTTATGCCTTTCACCAATTGGATTATCAATGGTATCCAAACTGGCTCCGTTGCGCTTCTCCTCCTTGTTGATGGGCACATGGTTCTTAGCTAATGCCGCTGCCAACAAACTGGCCGGATCTCTGAGTGCGCTCATACCTCCAGGAGCTGGTGAATCTGCTTCCAACGAGCCGCCTGCCGTATTGATGGGTTTCCCAATCGATAACCTTTATAGCTTCTTCATGATCTTCATCGTGATCAGTGGCGCATCAGCTGCCTTGCTGTTTGTGCTGTATCGCTGGTTGAGTAAAATGATGAAGGGCGTTCACTAATAGTTCAAGATTCAAGATTCAAAAAGAGGCTGTCTTCAGAAGCGAAGCAGCCTCTTTTTTCATTTAGATTGAAAACAAGGAAACTGATTTTACTATCCTTGGATAATAGAACCGCTGCTTTTAAATTAAAAAAAAAAGAGATTGCCTTTGGTAGACAATCTCTTTGCAAGGGTGAAAGACGGGGCTCGAACCCGCGACCTCCAGAGCCACAATCTGGCGCTCTAACCAACTGAGCTACAATCACCATGTAACTCACCTTATTCAAGTGGGCTGCAAAATTATCAATTTATTTCGATTCTACACCTATTTAGCTATCATTTTGACATTGAATACCATGCCTTTATCATCCTCCTTCCGATGAACTTTGCGTAACTTTAGCGCACACAGCGAAATGAACAACAAGATCCTCTTGAATGTAGAAGGCATGGATTGTGCGAATTGCGCAATGACCATCACCCGTACGCTGGAAAAATTCGGTTTAGAGGACGTTAAAGTCAATTTTGCCACTGGTGAGGTTCAATTCGAAGTACTTCCGAAAGTGGCGGTACAAGATGCGGTGAATCGTATCGAAGAACTGGGCTACCACGTTGTCAAGCGATCGGATGGCTCCCAACAAGACACACAGGTCCCGCACTATTCGCATACCCAATCAGTACGGCTCAAACTGATCTTTTGCACACTTTTTACGACTCCATTGTTGGCACACATGTTCGTGAGTTGGAACATTCTGGGAAATCCATACGTGCAGCTGCTACTCTGCAGTCCTGTTATGTTGATTGGATGGAATCACTTCGGGAGAAGCGCATGGCGATCCCTCAAAGCCGGAGTTCCGAATATGGATGTATTGATTACCATCGGATCAAGCGCCGCCTATTTCTATAGTTTGGCTGGCACTTTAGTGCATCAAAACTCCCACTTAGTTCATGAATACCTTTTCTATGAAACGGCAGCAACTATCATCACCTTGATATTTGCTGGAAATTTAATTGAACAACAATCAGTACGTCGCACAACCTCCTCCATTCAAGCCTTACAACAGCTGCAACCGGAACACGCCAGAAAGGTGGTATTCACTGCGGGAACCGAGCAAGTTGAGCGTGTAGATGCATCCTCCATCGTTGTAGGTGACCTTGTGCGGGTTTCCGAAGGCGAGCGCGTACCTGTTGACGGAACCGTACTAAAAGGCACCGCCATGATGGATGAATCCATGATGACCGGTGAAAGTTTACCGGTAACTAGATCCGATAAGGATTTAGTCATTGCCGGTTCTATTTGTACTGGCGGGTCCATTACCATCGAAGCTAGGGCAGTTGGCAGTGCAACGTCTTTATCGAAGATCATTGATTTAGTCAAAAACGCCCAGCATGACAAACCTTCCATCCAACGATTAGGCGATAAAGTAAGCGCCATTTTCGTTCCGGCGGTGGTCGGGATTTCAATCGTCACTTTTTTAATATCCCACCTTTTCATTCACATGAGTCTAGGAACTTCACTCATGCATGCCATTGCAGTGCTGGTGATTTCCTGTCCGTGTGCGATGGGATTAGCTACACCGACTGCAGTGATGGTGGGAATAGGAAGAGCCGCACGAAACGGCATCCTGATTAAAGGAGGCAGTACTGTGGAGCTCTTAGCGTCAGCTAAGACCATTATTTTTGATAAGACTGGAACTCTGACGACGGGCCATTTCACCCTGAAAAAACTACATGTACTGGAGGGCATCGAATCAGAAGTGCGTTCGATTCTTTATTCCCTGGAATTACACAGTGTACATCCAATTGCCAAATCAATTGTAGCTGGCATGAGGTTAATCGACGATGTACCAACAGGGATTGATTTCGTGAAAATTGAAGAGGACAAAGGAATTGGCATCAATGCCTGGGACTCATCCGGAAATCTATACAGCGCTGGTTCGTACATTATGGCACGACACCTTACCAACGACCACTTGCACAGTATTTACATTTTAAAGAACAACCAACTTTTAGCGACTGCAGATCTTGAAGACGACATAAAGGAAGATGCTGTACCAACCATCAAGGAATTAAAAACCGCCGGTTATCGAGTGGTCCTGCTGAGCGGTGATCGAAAATCAGCCTGTGATCGGACGGCTGCAGCCTTAGGCATCGACATCGTGCATGCTGAAATGTCGCCAGCGGAAAAGATGAAGCTGCTAAAGAACTATTCCCGCGAAGCTACGACCGTCATGGTGGGTGACGGCGTGAATGATGCGCCTGCTTTAGCAACTGCTACCGTTGGAGTTTCGTTACGTGAAGCCAGCGATGCTGCCATGCAATCTGCGCAAGTTATCTTACTAAAGCATGCCGAAATCCACCAGCTGATTACTGCCATTCAACTAAGCCGTCTTACCTATTCTACCATTAGACAAAATCTCTTCTGGGCGTTTCTGTATAACGTAATCGCAATTCCCTTTGCAGCGGCAGGATATCTCAGTCCGATGATCGGAGCTTTATCGATGGCGTTTTCCGATGTTATCGTGATTGGCAATTCACTACGTTTGAATGTTCGAAAACACTGATCCAAAAAAACCAGCAGTTCGTGGGCAATAAAAAACGTAATATCCTGATGCTTCCGCGCTGGTACCCCCATCGTGGTGACCCGCAATTAGGTGTATTTATCCAAAAGCATGCTCGATCCATCGCGCGAGAACATCAGGTACTTGTTTTTTACGCCACATCGGAAACTGACCTCTCCACCAACTTGGAGTCCGAGGTATCCACCACAGACGGAGTAAAAGAATACCGATATTATTACCCAAGCGCAAAAGGATGGACAGCGAAATGGAGAAACATGAATGGTTATTTAAAATGTTGGCGCCAATTCCAAGCAGACGTCAAACTATTCAATGAAAACGGATTTACACCAGACCTTTTACATCCATACATCATATTGCGAACCGTACTGATATGTTGGATACTTCAACTTCGCCATCGCATTCCGTACGTTTACAGCGAGCAGTGGTCGGGCTATGTGACTGGAAAATTTCAACAATACAACTTCGTACATCGCTGGTTAATTCGCAGAGCACTACGCAAAGCGGCAGCAGTCAGTGCTGTTTCTAATTTCCTGAAAAAAAGCTTGGCCGAAATTTCAGGTCGTAAAGACATCGAAATTACCTACAATGTTATAGAGACTACTTCGACAAACTCAATTCCCCTCCATGGCACTCTTCAGGACTCCGGTAAAACTTTCAACGGAACCGACATCCTGCTCGTAGCAGATCTAGTGGACGACATCAAAAACATACGAGGTGTGATACGGGTGATGAGCTTGTTAACGTCTCAACGAACGAATATACGACTTCGGATTATCGGACACGGAAAAGACGAACACTCGCTCAAGACGCTTGCTGATGAGCTGGGTGTATTAAATCGCTACGTATTTTTTGAAGGACTCAAAGACAATCCAACGGTATACCATTATTTAAATGAATGTGACTTTCTAGTCATGAACAGCCGCTTCGAGACCTTTTCATTGATCTGCGCTGAAGCATTGAGTTGCGGTAAGCCCGTCATTGCGACCCGCTGCGGAGGACCTGAAGAGATCATCGAAGCTAGTTGTGGTGAATTGATTCCCGTCAACGATGACAATGCCTTACAAGCAGCCATGGAACGCATGATCCACCATCACACTAACTATGACCCTCAAAAGCTAAAGGACTACGCTGCCGCCAGATTTAGTATAAAGGCTTCAACGACTTCCTTTAACCGACTGTACGACCGGGTGCAGCGCGACTGAGTTTACGACCGCATATGTATTCTAATGAAACATGGTAAACTGCCACAATTTGACTTTTGGCTGACATAAAAAGCTCATTTTCAAGAATAAAACATACACTTCAATATTGGTCGTTGAAATTGATTTATCTACATTTGTTGAGATAATCAACCAAAAACAGTAACTAACTCAATTAATCCCAATCAGAAATGAAAAAAGGTTTACTCGTAATTTTATCGCTGGCTGTAGGGTTGACGGTTGTTGCACAACAACGTCAGACCGCATCCCGTCTTCCTCAGGGAGTTCGGGTGGCACACGTTAAAGCTAAAGATGGCTTGAAGCGCGCTACAAAAGTCCGCACTACTCCATCCATGGATAACGGAATTCCGTTGGCCAATGGCAATGTGCGCACGTACACTGCTCCAGTTCCTACCGCAACAGGTGGCAACCTCCGTACCACCACTTTCGAAGAAACCATCATTGGTTTCTCTGCTTATGATTTGCAGACGAACGGTACCATTAGCAATCGTTTAGTAAAAAGCGACGACGGAACCATTTCAGCTGCTTGGACCTATTCCGCACAAAGTGCAACTCCATGGTCTGACCGCGGAACCGGCTACAACTATTACGATCCGAACAATCCTAACCTGTGGGTGAATGGTTGGTTCGATCCTATCTCTGGTAATGGTCCTGGATTGACTGGCACACCAGCACGTACAGAAGGTACTTACCGCACAGGTTTCACCAACATGGTAGTAACCTCTACAGGCAAGGAAATGTCTATTTGCCACTCTTCCACGGCAGGAAACATGTTCCTCAACTGGCGTGGTACCAAAGGTTCCGGCGCATGGACACAATTCCCTACTGCACTGGCTGACGTTACT
Organism: Candidatus Pollutiaquabacter sp.; assembly: GCA_947465495.1. GTDB lineage: Bacteria > Bacteroidota > Bacteroidia > AKYH767-A > 2013-40CM-41-45 > Pollutiaquabacter. The sequence goes on from CANIAS010000031.1 coordinate 21,632, forward strand.
CCTAATGATGACACCTGGGCAAAAGCCACTGCCGACGGCGATACCGTACATGCCATTTGGCAAGGTTCCGGAGTTAGTGGAACTACTGTAGCCGGACAAGATGGCCCTATCTACTACTCTCGTTCAAACGATGGTGGTGCTACATGGTCTGTTCTAAAAACAATCATTCCTCTAATCGATTCTACACAATACACAGGTTTCGGTGGCGACTCCTACTCGATCGATGCTAAAAACGGTGTTGTAGCTATCGTATTCAGCGGAGCATTCAAAGATGTTGGAATCTTGAAATCAAGCGACGGCGGTAACACCTGGACCAAAACCATTGTACAGCAGTGCCCTTATACCCTGTTCAACGAAGCTACCACCTTGGTAATGGACACCGACAGCCTTGGCAACGACATTCGCATGCTCGGTAATGCTGAAGACGCTCATGTCTTGATCGACAATAACGGTCAGTGCCATGTGTTCTTTAGCTTGATGTACTATGTAAACACCGACACCACGGATGGCTCTTATAGCTACTATCCACTGACAGACGGTATGGTTTACTGGAATGAGTCCATGCCTACCGATGGCTATACGCTGATTGCACAAACGGTTGACGCAAATGGCAATGACACCTTGGATGTTCCGACTTCTACGTGTTCTCTTGACCTCGGTTATTATGGAGGTATGGGTATCACCGGAATGCCTTCTGCAGCCATTGATGGCAACGGCGTGTTGTACGTTTCTTACCAATCCTACTGTGAAGCATGCGATACCACCACTTTCACTCCAGGTGAAAACCAAGGTCGTCGTCACGTTTATGTTATGACCTCTGGCGACGGCGGTGCTAACTGGTCTGAACCTTCTGATATCGTACCTACCATTGCTATGGGCGGTGACGGCGAACACCAAGAGGCTGTTTTCGCTGACCTTGCTCGTGATGTAGACAACAACCTTTATGTACTTTATCAGCGCGATACCCAACCTGGTGTAAGTTTGACTGACCCTGCAAACGTTACCTGCGATCAGCCACACAACCTCAGTGCTGGAGCTTCTGACATCGTGTTCACCAAAGTAGATGTTGCTTCCCTCCTGGCTACTGGTGTAAACACCCAACCAAAGAGCAACAATTTTACCGTATCTCAGAACTACCCTAACCCTGCTTCTACCTTCACCCGTATTGATATCAACACCACGAAATCAACATCGGTATTGCTTCAGGTTACGGACCTCCTCGGCAAAGTTGTTTACAGCGAAAACTACCGCAACTTCTCAGCTGGTGAGCACACCATCACCTTGAACACCACTGGCTATGCTGCTGGTGTGTACAACTACAGCGTCATTACCAATGATGCAACTGTTACCAAGCGCATGACCGTTCGTTAATCGAACGCCTGCAATAAACAAGCAAGGCTGTCCAATGCGGGCAGCCTTTCTTGTTTTATTCTCTTTAAGGATTTGGTAAGTTTAAAGTAATTGCAGCAGGTCTGTGACTCCTGGAATTCGACTCACCATAAATCCTTCTCCATATCGGAAACCAGCAGGTTTTCCGAATTCCAAGGCTCTTCCTTCGACAAAGTCCAGGAAGTTCTTGGTCGAAATGGGGGTTTCTGGTTCTGCTGAATCAGGATTGTAGAACTGGGAAGAAAATGCCATCATGGCCTTAATCCGCTCCTCCCATACTGACGTAACGTCAATCACAAAATCTGGACGATGATAACGATCCTGAATGTAATGATAGACCGCACGGGGATTCCAGGCAGACTGTGAAGAGCCCAGCAAGGATGTTTCTAATTTTGGCAAACGAGATAAGAACGCTGCCTTCAGCACCAACGAGCTAGCCTTACCATGATCCGGATGTCGATCAGAGACCGCATTGCAAATGATGACATCAGGCCGGTATTTTCGAATCATTTTAACTACTTCCAGCTGATGTTCCTCATCATCTTGAAAAAAACAATCCCTAAAACCCAAATTTTCACGGATACTTATACCCAATACTTTACTTGCAGCTTCAACTTCTCTCAAGCGAAGCACTTTGTTGCCACGAGTCCCTAACTCCCCAGCTGTAAGATCAACAATTCCGACGTTACGGCCTTTTTTAACTTCAAGAATGATGGAGCCAGCACACGCCAACTCCACATCATCCGGATGAGCTGCGAATGCCAGAATATCAAGTTTTTCCATGACGAATGTTTGCCTGTAAAATTATAAAAGTAGGCGTTCTTACCTATAGGGGTCGCTAAAACTTTGTACCTTCGGAGAGGTCGTTACACACCCTTTAGATGAAAATAACCTTTCATGGTGCCGCACGCACAGTTACAGGCAGCAAACACTTGATTACTCTTGACAACGGAAAAAATATCCTGTTGGATTGCGGATTATTTCAAGGACATGGAGCGAATACCGATCCGATGAATCGTCACTTCGGTTTTGATCCGGCATCTATTGATTACCTCATCCTCTCCCACGCTCACATTGATCATTCAGGCAATATTCCGGGTTTGGTCAAACAAGGATTTGAAGGTCAAATTTTCTGTACTTCAGCTACCAGGGATTTGGCAGCCATTATGCTGACAGATACTGCCCACATTCAGGAAAACGATATTTATTACCTGAATGAGAGACGGGCACGAAAGAAGTTGCGCCTTTTAGAACCTATCTACACATTGAAAGATGTAGAAAAAGCACTGAATCAATTTTTCACCGTACCCTATCGAAAAAAACACCGAATCGATGAGGATATTTTTCTCGAATTTTCCGATTCGGGTCACATCTTGGGAGCAGCAGGTATTCACTTGACGATTCGTGAAAATGATCGTTCGACCCGAATTTACTTCACCGGCGACATCGGTCGTTCTCACGATAAGATTCTGAAAGCACCGGAGCCTTTCGAACAAGCAGATGTATTAATTTGTGAATCAACTTACGGAAACCGACTTCACGAAGGCTCCGAAGCCAGTGACCAACAATTGTTGGACATTGTATTACGCACCTGCGTTGAACAAAAAGGGCGTGTCATTATTCCATCCTTCAGTTTAGGACGAACTCAAGAAATTGTTTACACGTTAAACAACTTGAAGAATGCTGGCAAATTGCCACCCATCAAAGTGTACGTGGATAGTCCATTAAGCGTGAATGCCACCACCATCATGCGCACACATCCAGAGTGCTTCAATGAAGACATCTTGGCAAGCATGCGTATGGATCCAGATCCGTTCGGCTTCGATGATCTCTTCTATATACGTCGTGTCGAGGACTCCATCAAACTAAACAGCATCAAAGAACCGGCAGTCATTATTTCTGCATCAGGCATGGCCGAAGCAGGACGGGTAAAACACCACATTCGAAATGCCATTGAAAATCCAGACAACACCATTTTGATGGTTGGTTATTGCACACCTGATAGTTTGGGCGGTCGGCTGATGGCAGGAACAGAAACCATTTCCATCTTCGGAAAAGAATTCAAGGTGAAAGCAACCATTGAACAAATACATTCGTTCTCGGCCCATGCCGATTACAAAGAGATGTTACAGTATCTCACCTGTCAGGACCCCAAGCAGGTCAAACATTTTTTTCTAGTCCATGGTGATTACGAGGTTCAACTCGAATGGCGTGACAAGCTCCATGCGGTTGGATTTCGCGACATACAAATTCCTGAAATGGACAGCTCCTGGGCTATTGTTTAAGATGCAGCGACGTTATGTTAGATGCGATCATCACCCTAACCCGTAAAGAATTTCGCTTGGAATGGCGGCAACGGTCCGTACTAGGTGGTATGTTGCTATATGTCATCTCTACTGTCTTCATCTGCTACTTGAGCATGCGTAGAATTGTGGACCAGCCAACCTGGAATGCCCTCTTCTGGATTGTTCAGGTATTCATCGCTGTGAATGGCATCGCCAAGAGTTTTTTGCAAGAAAATCGTGGCAGGATGCTTTATTATTACACCATTGCTGATCCGCGTGCGATGATACTTTCTAAAATCATGTACGGATTAGTGCTGATGACCACCTTGTCGATTATTCATTTAGGAGTTTACTCCATTCTGGTCGGCAATCCAGTACAAGACTTTCCAATGTTCTTAGTAGCTGTGTTACTGGGCAGTCTGGGCCTCGCCTCAGTCATTACCATGGTGTCAGCCATCGCATCCAAAGCATCCAATAATGTGGGACTTGTTTCCATTTTGGGTTTTCCGGTACTTATTCCGATTCTAATGACGACCATTCGATTTTCAAAAAGCGCAATGGATGGATTAGGATGGTTTGTAGCCGGTAAATTCGCCTTGCTATTGATAGGTCTAAACCTGCTGGTGAGCGCATTGGCTTACCTGCTATTTCCGTATCTTTGGAAAGACTGATAATTTTAATTAAAACACTATGCGTATTGCTGGTTTACAGTGGTGGAAATGGTTGAGTATACTGCTGATCGTTTACACCGTTTGGCAAGGAATGCTGGTGCAAGTACCCAGGCTTCCTATCCTTCACGAGACAATACGCAATCTGTTTTTTCACGTGACCATGTGGTTCGCGATGATTATCCTAATGGTTGCCTCCATTATTTATGGCGTAAAATATTTACGTCATGGCAACATACTGGACGACATCAAAGCCTCCTCGTGCATACATACCGGGATTTTCGTGGGGATCCTAGGACTTTTAACTGGAAGTGTTTGGGCAAAATTCACCTGGGGTGACTGGTGGGTAAACGATGCTAAACTGAACGGCGCTGCCGCTACCATGCTCGTCTATTTCGCCTACCTCGTTTTGCGAAGCTCAATCGATGACGAACAAAAGCGTGCTCGGATAGCCGCAGTCTACAGCATTTTTGCCTTCACATTGATGTTAGTATTCATCATGATCTTGCCCCGATTAACCGACTCCTTGCATCCTGGAAATGGTGGCAATCCAGGATTTTCCAATTACGACCTGGATAGTCATATGCGTACCGTTTTCTATCCAGCGATCGTTGGATGGAGCTTGTTGGGTGCTTGGATTACTGAAATAGAATACCGTCTACGAAAAGCTAATCACCTTCGTTCGAACCAATAAGAATAAATACCATGAAGAATACAAAAAGTGTACTGCTTGTCTTTCTTTTCTTTACGCTAATTTCCCCTTCTATATTCGCCCAAGGTGATGTTGAAATGGCAGACGCGATGAGATCCAACGGGAAGATCTATGTTGTACTGACTGTTTTGTCAATCATATTAACAGGCATTTTCGTTTATCTGATTTTACTGGATCGTAAAGTACGTCGTATTGAAAAAGAGAAACAGTAAAGCCCTTCGGGTACTTCGAACCACTATCCATTGATTCTCTGACCATGAAACGTTCGCACATCTTCGCCATACTTCTTATCGCCATTGCTGTGGCAGTTATTATTTCTACGATTTCTGATTCGAGTACGTATGCCACCTTTCAGGTAGCTGCCGACCATCCTGCAGAGACGTACCACGTAGTTGGAAAATTAAATAAGAATAAACCGCAACAATACGATCCGCAAACTAACGCAAATGTATTTTCCTTCTTTATGGTCGATAACGAAGGAATGGAACGTGAAGTGCTACTAAATCAGGCCAAGCCACAAGACTTTGACAAGTCAGAGCAGATAGTGGTAGTCGGCAAACTTTCCGGCGACCGCTTTATGGCTACGCA
>CANIAS010000032.1 GCA_947465495.1 Candidatus Pollutiaquabacter sp.
GGACGACTGTTTCAAGCACTCGGAAAAAATGGAATAAGTGTAGTTGCAACAGCTCAGGGTTCTTCAGAACTTAATATTTCTACTGTAATTCATAAGGCTGATTTAGTTAAGGCGCTGAATGCGATTCACCAAGTTTTCTTCTTGAGTGGTACACATACGTTGTCTGTTTTCCTTGTAGGGACAGGATTGATTGGTAAAACCTTGTTGGAACAGATATATTCACACCGTGCCTATTTGAAGGACTCGCGTTCGTTGGAGATTAATATTGTTGGCGTAGCGAATAGTAAGAAGATGTATTTCGATGCCGATGGTATGAGCATTCGTAAAGTATCTGAGCGGCTACTAAATGATGGTCAGAAGATGGATGCTGCCTCTTTTGTAGACCAGATGATTGCCATGAACCTTCCTCAATCCGTATTTGTGGATTGCACCTCCAACGAAGCCGTGGTGAATGAATATGCACGTATTTTAGGTCATAGTATTTCGGTAGTTACTCCAAATAAGTTAGCGAATTCAGGTACTTATAAACAATACGTGAAATTGCATGAATTAGCAGTTCAGCGAAATGTCCGCTTTCTCTATGAAACGAATGTAGGAGCAGGTTTGCCGGTTATCAACACGCTGAATAGTCTGACCCAAAGTGGTGACAAGATTGTTTCAATTGAAGCGGTCCTATCCGGAACACTTTCATTCATCTTCAATACCTTCCGTTCCGGTGTTTCTTTTTCAGCAACAGTTAAAGAGGCACGTGAACGTGGATATACAGAACCGGATCCACGAATCGATCTCAGTGGAAAAGATGTTGCTAGAAAACTGCTGATTCTTGGACGCGAAATCGGTTTGCCTTTAGAGATGAAAGATATTCGAATTGATCAGTTACTTCCAGCTAGTTGTATAAAAGCGAAATCTGTAAATGATTTTATGAAAGAGTTGCAGAAGTCGGATAATTATTTTGATGCACTCTCTGCCAAGGCAGAGAAAAAAGGGTGTCGCTTACGGTTTATTGCTAGACTGGAGAATGGAAAGGCAACCATTGTGCTGAAAGAAGTAGATGCATCACATCCATTCTATCATTTATCAGGTAGTGACAATATCATTTCATTTCAAACAGATCGCTACAACGATCGTCCGTTGGTTGTAAAGGGGCCTGGTGCAGGTGCTGCGGTGACTGCTGCCGGTGTTTTTGCAGATATTATCAGTATTGGTAATTATTTTGATCGCGGTTGATTTTAATAAACCTCCCCATTGTCCAAGTTGAAAAAAACTATACATGTATTTGCTCCTGCCTCATCCGCAAATCTCGGGTCTGGTTTTGATGTATTTGGATTGGCTATCGATGGTCCTGGTGATTATGTGCGCATGGAGCGCACTACGACTGGAAAGGTTCGTATTTGTTCCATTAAAGGCGATGGAGGTCGGCTGTCCAAGGTTCCTGAACAGAATACTGCAGGAGTTGCATTGATGGCTTTTTTGTCGGCCATTGATGAGCGTTCTGGCATGGATGTTTACCTCCAAAAGAAACTTCCTTTAGGAAGCGGATTGGGTTCCAGTGCAGCAAGCGCGGTAGCAGCAGTTTTTGCAGCGAATGAATTGCTCGGTCGTCCCATGAATAAACGTCAACTCGTACGTTGGGCAGCTGAAGGGGAGAGAGTAGCTAGCGGATCTGTACACGCCGATAATATAGCTCCCTCCATGTTGGGTGGTATTACACTGGTGAGGTCTTTGGAAGAAGAGGATGTGCTATCCTTGCCTGTCCCTAAACGGTTGCATGTGATTGTAGTGCATCCACATGTTGAGGTAAAAACAAGTGATGCAAGAAAGGTACTTCCTACTAAGATTCTATTAAAAACGGCTATTCAGCAGTGGTCGAATACGGCCTCCTTGGTAGCTGCTTGTTATAACAATGATTTGGCTTTATTTGGAAGGTCTATGGAAGATTTAGTTGCGGAACCAGCACGACGTGTTCTACTGCCATATTATGATTCAATAAAGGCAGCAGCAATTCAAGTAGGAGCACTAGGTTGTTCAATCTCTGGTGCAGGACCAAGCATACTGGCAATTACGGATAATACCAAGCAAGCAGATGCCATTGCAGCTTCCATGAAAAGGATATACAAACACCACCGAATAGGTTGTGATATTTATAACACTAAAGTTGATACGAAAGGAGCGCGAGTTATTAAGCCGCGCTGATTTATGATGCGTTACTATTCAACCAAAAATAAAAATAAGCCCTATTCACTGAAAGAAGCAGTGATCATGGGGCTTCCGGAGGATAACGGTTTATTCATGCCGGAAATGATTCCTGGACTTAGCGCGGAATTCATTTCTTCGTTGCCTGGAAAATCATTGGTGGATATTGCTGGACATATTGCTACTAAATGGTTTGGTCATGATGTCCCAGAGGGTGTATTGCTGCAAATGGTTATGGATGCTTTCCCATTTGATACACCATTAGTACGGCTGGATAATCAAACTCAGGTTTTGGAATTGTTTCATGGTCCTACGCTTGCGTTTAAAGATGTAGGAGCGCGCTTCATGGCTCGTCTGATGTCTTGGATGGTAAGAGGAAGTAATCGTAAATTAACGATATTAGTCGCTACATCCGGTGATACCGGAAGCGCCGTAGCCAGTGGTTTTTTTGGAGTGGAGAATATCAATGTGGTGATTTTATATCCCTCTGGAAAAGTAAGCGAATCTCAAGAAAAACAATTGACTACGTGGGGCGGCAATATTACAGCATTGGAGGTGAGTGGAACTTTTGATGATTGTCAACGATTGGTGAAAGAGGCTTTTTTGGATGAACAGTTACGTCACTCTTTTGATTTGACATCAGCCAATAGCATCAACATTGCTCGGCTGGTTCCTCAAAGCTTCTACTATTTCCGGGCAGTGGCTCAGCTAGATCAAGGTACATCACCTTGTTGTTTTGTGGTACCTAGTGGTAATTTCGGAAACTTAACTGCAGGTATTTTTGCAAAACGAATGGGTCTGCCCGTTGAAAAATTTATTGCAGCTACAAATAGTAATGATGTGGTTCCTGCTTATCTGCTAAATGGTGTTTTCAAAGCGCGGTCTTCAGTTTCTACTATTTCAAATGCTATGGATGTTGGGAATCCCAGTAACTTTTGGCGGATGATGGAATTATACCATGAATCGCTGGAGTCCATGCGTAAAGAAATTTCCGGTGTCACGGTCAGTGAGACAGAGACTAGGAATGCTATGCACGAGTGTTTTGACCGTTTCGGATATGTCATTGATCCACACGGTGCCGTTGGTTATCATTCTTGGCAAATGGAAAAACGCCACCATCCAAGCGCCACTGGAATCATCCTGGAAACCGCTCACCCTTCCAAATTTTCCAATGTAGTTACTGAAACACTTGGGCTTATACCTGAGATGCCTGAGCGATTGGCCGCGATGGTAACTAAGACCAAATCGTCCGTGCAAATTTCTGCTGACCTAGTGGCCTTGAAGGAGTATTTAAACGCTCAATAACGGCTGCATTGCAGGTTTTTAGAATTGATTACTTTGACGTAACTTTCGGGTTTGTAAGGTAATAGCCGAATGGTCATGCGTAAATCAATTTGTACTCTAATTCTCCTTTTTTTAGTTCTAGATACTAAGGCTTCCGTAGGAACGTTGTTTGTAACCCAGGATACAACATGGTCGGGTTCCTTTCTATTGAATCAGCAAGTAGTCGTTTTAAGCGGTAAGACGTTAACTGTATTGGCTGGAGCTGATATTCGTTTGAATCCTGGTATTTCAGTAACAACAGATTCAGGTGCTGTTATCCGTATTAGCGGAACTGCTGCTTCTCCAATAAAGCTGCATCCGGCACAAGCTGCTACTTATTGGGGTAATTTTCATGCGAAAGGAGCTGGATCCTTAATAGAGATGAATTTTGCTGATGTTTCAGGCGGTCAAATAAAAGCCTCGGAGGGCGCTGCATGTGATGTGCAAGATTGTTTTCTCCACGACTATAATTTGAACGACAATCCAATTGTGTTTTCTAAGGATGCCATTAGTGTTCATTTGGCACGTACTCATGTAAGTAATTACTACGAGATGAATCTGGTTCGGACGCTATCGGTTGTGGAGGATTGTTTGTTTGAATATACCACTGCTGATGCAATAGATTTCGATAACGCGCCAGCCGGTACGGTTATCCGCCGCACTACTATTCGATACGGACGCGGATTTAATATCGATGCGATTGACTGGGGAAAGGTGGATTTTCAACCGCCGGGCTCACAGGGTCGAGTGGAGAATTGCCTGGTGCATGATTTCAGTGACAAAGGTGTTTCAGTTGGAGAGGGTTGTCTGAACGTAGTCGTTACCGGTTCACTTTTTTATCGATGTGGTGCGGGTGTCGCGGTAAAAGACAGTTCCATTGCTGAAATCTATAACAACACTTTTTACAATAACGAATTCGGAGTTGAATTGGTGGAAAAAAATGCAGGGTTGGGTGGTGGCCATGGAGTAGCCTATAATAATATTTTTTGGGGTAATGGCGGCGCCATTTACATGAACAGCGATGCAACGCTTGATATGTCGTATTCGAATGTGCAAGGATATCCTCAGGATACAGTTCACCACATTTTGTCAGTTGATCCTTTGTTTGTGGATACAGCAACCGACGATTATCATTTGCAGTCTCTTTCTCCTTGTGTTGCTCAAGGAGTCAATGGAGTAGACCTTGGCGCGTTGTTTCCTGTCGGAGGTATTCCGGCCCCGGCGAATGAATTACGATTAGGTACTCCTAATTCGATTGCTGTACTGCAAATGGATTCCGTTTTAGAAACGTATTGGTCTGCCGGTATTGCTATTGCTCAGGTTGACTTGCTATTCTCAGCAGATGGTGGTGCAAATTGGACCTTTCTAGCTGGCCCATTGGATGCTACTGACGAACATTGGACGTGGACGGTGCCACATACCTATTCATCCAATTGTTATTTCATGGTGCGAGATCATTCGGATACCGGTCATGTCGCAATGAACCAACTTCCATTCTCCATTATTCCTCCTAGTGTAGAAAATCTTAAACCGACGTACTCCCTGAACAGTGGCTTTTTTACGCAGCCCGTCGATTTGGAGCTGACAGCAATTCCAGGGGCTACAATTTATTACACGTTGGATGGTAGCGATCCGTCAGACCGTTCGTTGACCTACACAATGCCAATTAGGCTTACTCAAAGCACGGTCGCCACTTCGAATCCCACTCAAGTTGTTACTTCTTCCGAAAAGGCGCATTTCCCGTATAGTTATGTTCGAACAGCGCCAGAGGTGCCTCCATCTACACCACCCGCCATTTGGTATCGTCCTTCAGGAAATATAGATATACAATCTGTCGTTCGCGCCAGAGTATTTCATCCATCCTATGGACTTGGTCCAATTGTTTCTAAGTCTTATTTCGTAGATACGGATGCATTCGGAAGTCGTTTTCCGGTGCCAGTCATTTCGCTTGCCACTGATCCTAAGAGGTTGTTTGATTACTACGCTGGAATTTTTATTCCCGGAGCTAGTTATGAAGGACGACCATTTACGGGTAATTATGAGCTCTCAGGTCGCGCTTCAGAAATTCCTGGCCACATTGATTATTTCGATGCGAATAAAAACAAGCAACTTGCCCAAGAAATTGGAATTCGCGTCAAAGGACAATGGATCAGAAGTCTTGGTCAAAAATGTTTGGGCATTTATGCCAGAGAAGATTATGACGCAGCTGAAAACGATTTGAACTATGAGGTGTTTTCAGACAATTATTACCCAGGAACCGATACTGTCATCAACGAGTATAAGCGACTGTTGTTGCGGCAGAATGGAAATGATTGGGGGAACGATCAAAATACCATGTGTAGGGACGCTGTTGCCCAATCGTTATTTGATCATTGTAATGTTAAGTATCAGGCCTATGAGCCGTCGATGCTCTACGTAAATGGTGAGTTCTGGGGATTACAAAATGTTCGTGAAGTGAACGATGAGGAGGATTTGTCTCGGAATTATTTTATACCAGAAGATTCCTTGATTATCATGGAAGACAATTTGGATCAATACACGGAAAAGCCCTTTCAATTGGTTAAAGGTAATCCCGGCGAAGACCAGGATTTTTTCGATTTGCAGCAGTTTGTTTTTTCTGCGGATAAATCCTCTACTTCGTTTCTGGATGCTGTCAATCAGCGGATGGATCTGGATAATTTCACGGATTATTGGGTGGGCACCATTTATCTAGGAAAGACTACAGTAGCGCACAATCAGACCTATTGGCGTGTTCGAACTCCGGATCCCAATTCCGGTCACTTCGGCCATGATGGTCGGTGGAGATGGCTGGCTTTTGACTTTGATAATGCCTTCTTTTATGATACGCTGAATAATTTTCAGGTAGCCGCATATCTTGTTCACGATGATTTGCTGATCCACTTGTGGGAAAGTCAGTATTACAAAAGTCAGTTCGTTAATAGGTTTTGCGATTTGGCTAATTCCAGTTTTAGTCCAGCACGGATAAAGCAGCGGATCGATGAAGTGCAAAATCGTATTTCACCTGTCATGCCCTATCACATTGCCCGCTGGAGTACTCCTCTTTCAATGCAAGAATGGCAGTTGGGAATGGATGCGATGCGTTCTTTTGGTCAAACTAGACCTGCATATGTCTTCGATCAGATGATTTCCCAATTTAATTTGCCTTCGCATTATGAGTTGCAACTGGATGTATCCAATGATTCAGCGGGATACATACGTGTGAATTCGATTGTCATCAATCGTGATTTGCCAGGTGTTGACACTACAGATGTTTACCCTTGGCTTGGAACCTATTTTTCTTCCGTGCCTGTTACTATTACTGCCTATGCGCAGCCAGGCTATGTTTTTGACCATTGGAAGGAGACACGGGAAACAATGCAGACCATTATGGTTGACTCGAACCAGGATGTTGCCCGTACCGCCGTCTTTCGGACAGTGTTAGATCCTGCTTCAGAATACGTGAATGTATATCCCAATCCAGTTAAAGTGGGGCAGTCGGTGACCTTGAATATGCCGTATGAGTTTTACGTTTACTCTGCGGATGGCAAAATTTGTTTACATCAACAAAATTCCAGACAGTTCTCTACATCAAATCTTGCGGCAGGTGTATATTTTATTCAAATTGTTGGTGGTCGGGTTGAGCGGTTGGTTGTTACTCGATGATGTTACAAAGTTGCCATCACGTAGTAGCAACGAATAGAAGCGCTAAATTCCTTTTTTTACTCGTTGTGTCCATCCGATCCAATAGAGGATTCCCATTAGAAATAACGGCCCTGCAATAAGCAGATAGGTGGAAAGTGGAAATCGCATCCATCCCCAACCTATATACAGTATTCCTAATAGCGGAAAGAAAACACCACCGATCCATTCTCTGTGCCAGGAAAGCCGTACGATGAGTACTACTAGGAAAAATGGAATGTTGTGAATGAGAAGTCCCGCTAAAATGTAAAGACTACCTCGTGTTTCTTCAAATACATCAAAGGAAAATAAGACGGTAAAACAAGCGAAAAGAAGTGTTAGAATTCGAGCAGACCATTGAATGGGAGTAGTTTTTTTCATGAATTAAAGCTGGTGCATTTCTGGAAAAACGACGATGGAATTTGTTGTTATTTTCTCAAGATAGATCTATAGTCTTTATCAGGTTCAATATAAATGATGGGTCAGTAATTGAATTGATCAGAAATGAAAGCCAATTAGAAGTAAACCTACGGTCCCAATATTGATTTCGTAGGCATCTATATTGGCTGAATTATCGAATGAATCTGGATTTCTGATTCTATCATAGAAAAAGTTAAGGTGTGGTTCTGTGCTAATCGATAAATGGCGTGTAAGAAAAAAACAGGCGCCTATTAAAGGACTTATTCCGTACCTGGTGTTTCTGTTAGGCTGAAAATTCGGCCTATCAAGACTTATTGAAGCATCGGTTCCAAAATAGGCGGAGAACCGATGGTCGCGGTAGATAATTTTATCGACCCCCAAATAGGCGTCCAAGTACAAACCTTTATCGCTTAGTGTGGATTGCTCAAAGTCTACACCGGAACGAAGTCGATACTGATCTCCACATTTCAATCTATAATTGAGTAAATAGGATTGCTTGTCTTTTGACAAGAAGGTGAGGATGTTGGCTACATCAATCGATATCTCATTTCGAAGCGTATCACTAACGGCTGCATCCGTTGAAGAAGATCCCAGTATTAAGAGGACAATAAATAAAAGGAAGTAACGCATGCTTATAATGGTCCAAAATAAGGTTCTAGGATAGATTTTAGATCAGAAATGAGCGGGTCGTTGTAAATGGAGGTGTTTTCTGAACTGCCGTCTTTGTAATAGATGTAAAGATCGTCGCTGCTAAAAAAGTTGTCATAAATTCTAAGATCGCCAATCCGCTGTCCTTGAGAAAATACACCAACATTTAATGTGCTATTGGTCTCTGCGACAGATGGGCTAGTGAACGAGTAATAGGAACGAGCATCCCAAGAACCACTCACTTCAAGGGTTCCTTTTTTAGCAGTAAAAACGATGTTATTGAGGTCTTCTTCTAACACAAAATTTTCAAAATCTGCATTGGCGAATGAAACTGATGCGTCCAGTGAAGTTTCACAGGCGCTCCCATCTTGAATGGATGTTTGAAAGTGAAATTGCGTAGAGGTGTTTCTGGAAATAGTTGTTACATAATGAAAAGGTTCTAGGAAAACATCTGTCGTTAGGGATAACGGTACAGGGAACCCGGAAGTGGCATATTGTGCATTAAAATTCAGAGACATGATTAAATGGTTGCTTTTATGCAATGTTGCCACAACGGATTGTGGGAGGAAAAAGGTTTCATTGTTAATGATGTATGCGCCGTCGGTGTATTGGGATACTTGGAACGTGCAATCGTTCGATCCATTCGATTGACTGGAAGGAAAATCAATGATGATCTCACCGTTCATGGGTGAGTATGTAAATGAGCTGGTTCCTTGATTCCAACTGTAATGACCGGAAAAGTAGGTGAGATCAAATCTGTTAATGGTACCGATTTGGTTGAAATCTCTCATGGCAGAAAGTTGGTCGGTCATGGATTGTACCCAATTATCTGCATAGGATGTGCCATTTACAAGTGCAAAGAAATTATAGAAAGAGGTTGCAAAACCACCTGAATTGATGTTTCCAGCACATTGCGCAATGCTTCTCATTACATCAGTTATCGCTTGCTTGTCTTGAGCGACCGTGGTGGTTGTTCCGCCAGTTGATGTGTCGTCTTGGTTTTTCGTGCATCCACCAAGAAAGGTGATTAAGGCTATATATAGAAAACCGTAATAAATTAGTTTTTTCATAATGTGTGTTTATTGAAGGTGTTTCAGTAATTAGAATTGAAATTCAAAGATATGGTTTTTGTAAATGATCATCTTCTGCGAGATGTAATCATGAATTTTTTAGTAGTCCGCCTGTGCATTAATATTAACTTAATCAGTATTGTCTTGATACATTAATGATGGGATATTGGGAGTATTATTCCCTAATTTTATGCTTGAAAATTAGTTAATTTTATCCTTGTAAATGTATTATTTGACGTATGATTCAGCTGGCCGATGGTTATTTTAAAGACGGTTGTGGTCGGTGTAAGTTATTTGCCACGGCTCAATGCAAGGTACATGCTTGGCATAAGGAACTTACCTTGTTTAGAACTATTCTGTTAGAATGTGGTTTGCAGGAGGAGGTTAAATGGAAACATCCTTGCTATACATACAATGGTCGAAACATTTTATTGTTAAGTGCCACTAACGGATACTGCTCGATTGCCTTTTTTAAAGGTGCGCTCATGAAAGACAAGGAGCAGTTGTTGGTAGCTCAGACTGAAAACATGCAATCTGTTCGTCAGTTTCGTGCTACAACCGTTATGGATATTCTTGCCGTAAAAACTATTCTCAAAGGTTATATTAAGGAAGCTATTGAATTAGAAAAATCAGGGAAGAAAGTAGCCCTGAAATCTGTAGGAGAATTTCCAGTGCCGATGGAGTTGAAGAATATTTTTGACGAAGATTCGGATTTTAAAAAAGCGTTTCAGTCGTTAACGCCTGGTCGACAAAAAGCTTATCTATTTTATTTTTCACAGGCTAAGCAATCTAAGACCAGAGAAGTGCGAATTGAAAAATATCGCGAGAAAATTCTTGGTGGAATGGGTATTAATGACTGAATCGGTTAATGTTTCTTGCCGGTTAGTCAAACGTATATCTAACTTTCGACAAATAATGATTTTCTACTTGATTCAGAAAGCAACAAGAGGCTGTCCTTTGTAGACAGCCTCTTGTGTTTTATGTGGAGCTGGAGGGAGTCGAACCCTCGTCCAAACCGGGAATACAACCGCTTTCTACATGCTTAGTTTCTTATTGGTTGTCGGCAGATTGGCTGCCAGAAACGGGCGACCAATCAACGTAGTTCCGTAGGATTTGCGGTTCACCCGGAACAAGATCCCCGCTCACTCACCATTCGGTGCCTCCAGGTCAGGGACGGGTGAGCAGGTCCCCGGGAGACAGTCAACTGTTAATCCTCTGGATTAAGCAGCCAACGCGTAGTTGGTGTTGCCAACTGAAGGTTGAAAGCCGTGATTATCGAGCCAGACTAACGACGCTCGGCATGCTTACGGGAACATTCGACCAGCTGTCAAAACCGGTCAGCCCCAAGCTAGGCAAAGATAGTCAAAAACGGTGCCCATTCGTTAGTGAACTTAAAGCATGTCATTGTGTCTTACTCCCTACAAACAATACATATTATCATGTCGCAACATTTGAACAAAAAAAAGCCTCCGTTTCCGGAGGCTAGTTCATAACAATCAAATTTATAGCGCTAGTTGTATTGGTTGATTTTTTAGTTCAAACTCGGGTTCTCTGGAAAATTAGCCAGTATCGCATATTGACTACCCATTGATCGCAGTACATCACCCCATAATTCTTCGGGATTTTCAGAGAATGCAAAGTCTTTTTTACCATTTGAAACTAGCCACGTGCGTCCTTTCATTTCATCGTCTAATTGACTAGGTTCCCAACCGCTGTAACCAGCAAAGAAACGGATCTCTTCCTTGTTGACCTGATTGGTTTCAATCAACAATTTTAGGGTATCAAGACTTCCTCCCCAGAAGATTCCTGGTAGTATTTCTTTACTGCCTTCCAGCCTTCGGCCAAGCGTGTGCAGGAAGTGAATGGTGTCAGTTTGAACCGGTCCGCCAAAATAAAGTGGCACTTCGAATGGTGGAAAATCTTCCAGGGCATCGTTTAAAGTGAGATCGGTAGGTTTATTTAAAATGAAACCTACGCTTCCGTCGATTCCATGCTCTCCTAATAGGATCACCGTACGCTTGAAGAATGAATCCATCAAGAATGGTTCTGAAACGAGTACCCGGCCTACGCACGGTTCAGTATATGTTGATTTTCTCATCGTTTAGGTTTTGTTATCGTTTGGATGATTGCAGGAAACAACCTGTCTTTTGTTTTGTTGTAGTTTTACCTTTTGAACTGATAGTAGTTCAGTCACTTTTTTGGTAAAACTTACAAATAGACCTCAATCACCTTAATTTCATCAAAAATCAACATGGCAACTAAAAAAAGAGTACCTAAACTTCAGCCAGGCGACAAAGCTCCGGATTTCAAAGTCCCCGATCAGAATGGTGTAGTCCGGTCCTTGAAGGACTTTAAAGGCAAAAAATTGGTGTTGTTTTTCTATCCCAAAGACAATACACCCGGCTGCACCAAGGAAGCTTGCAACCTGAGAGATAACTATTCGAAGTTCAAAAAGAAGGGAATGGAAGTAGTGGGAGTAAGCACCGATAGTGAGAAGTCCCACCAGGGTTTTATTGCGAAGCATGAACTTCCTTTTTTATTGCTATCCGATTCTAATTTTGAATTAGTAACTGCCTACGACGTCTATGGCGACAAAATTCTATATGGTAAAAAATACAAGGGTGTTTTTCGGACAACCTTCGTAATTAGCGAAAAGGGAGTTGTAGAAGAGGTAATTGTTGATGTTGATACAGCGGCACATGCTGAACAGTTACTTTCTTGATGGGATTAAATTTTCACAAGTTTAAGCTATTGTCTTCATTAAGTATTTCTAAGTAATCCGTAAATTACAACTACCATTTCAGCCGTTTTTTTGGCCTATTACTTTACATACCATGCCCAGCATCGCCAATACCATTCGTCATTTACGCAAAGATTTCACGGCCTTTGAACTGGACGAATCTCACTTGAAAAAGAATCCGTTTCTGCAATTTGATATTTGGATGAAACAGGCGCTTGTGGCAGCGGTCGAAGAACCCAATGCCATGACGCTCGCCACGGTTGATGCAAAAGGACAGCCAGAAGCACGTGTAGTTTTATTGCGCGGAATGGATAAAAAGGGATTCGTTTTCTTTACGAACTATGACAGCAGAAAGGGCCGCGCGCTGCGTAAGCATAAAAAAGTTTGCCTGAATTTCTTCTGGCCCGAGCTTCAACGTCAAGTGCGCGTGTTGGGTAGAGTAGAGAAAGTGTCTGACAAAGCATCCGATATTTATTTCAAATCACGGCCACGTGAAAGTCAAATCGGGGCGTGGGCTTCACGACAAAGTGAAGCCCTCGAAGAACGATCCGTTTTAGAAGAACGTTTTATTCTTTATGAAAAAAAATTCTCTGGTAAACCAGTGCCACGTCCTTCGTTCTGGGGAGGTTATCGTGTTATTCCGGTTCATCTTGAATTCTGGCAAGGTCGTCCAAGTCGGATGCATGATCGAATTGCTTACAACCGCACTACTGGCGGAAAGTGGAAAATCCACCGTTTGAATCCCTGATTATTGGATACCTATTAATTAATTTCATCATGAGTATTCGATTGATACTGTTCCTTACGGTATTCTTAGTCATTGATTTTTACATTTATCACGGATTGCGGACAGTATTGCCTCAACGTGAATCTGCCGTACGTGTTTATAATTCAGTTTTCTGGTCGCTGACGGTGATCACGTTGACAGTGATAGTATTGGCTTTATTCACTGACTGGCGATCATGGCCTAAACAACTACGGATGTATTCTTTTGCCATCATCGTAATAATGATGGCTACTAAACTGGTGTTTTGTGCGTTCTTACTCGTTGACGATGCAGTGAGGTTACTTCGATATGCCGGAATAGTTGGGACACAACTATTCTCTAAATCTCCCGTGAATGACTCCATACGTGTATCGCGACTTGGTTTCTTGGTGAAATTTGGAGCTATGCTTTCTGCTGTTCCTATGGTTTCACTGCTTTATGGTATGACCGGAAATACCACGAGATTCAGTATTAGGAAGTTGAAATTGAAGCTTCCGGGGTTGCCATCTTCGTTCGAAGGATTCAAGGCGGTTCAGATTTCCGATTTACACGTAGGTAGCTTTTTATCTTCTGATCCTTTGCGCAAAGCGATTCAACTTATTCATGAACAAAAGCCAGATGTCATTTTCTTTACTGGTGACTTAGTGAATGATCGCCATGAAGAAGTGTTGGAGCACATTTCAGTATTACGGGAACTGAAAGCGCCAATGGGGGTTTACTCCGTTCTAGGTAATCACGATTATGGGGATTATTTAAATTGGGAGTCGTCAAAAGACAAGCAAGAGAATTTGCGCAGATTGAAAGAGATTCAACATGAATTTGGTTGGAAGTTGCTGCTGAATAATCACGCATACTTGGAACGCGATGGAGAACGAATAGGAATAATTGGAGTGGAAAATTGGAGTGCTCGAATGAATTTTAAGCGTTATGGAGATATGATTGCTGCTACCGCGGGCTTCGACCCAGCGGCGGTTAATATTCTATTATCACACGATCCATCGCATTGGCATGCTGAAGTTACCAGTAAGTACCCTTTTGTTGACCTTACGCTTTCCGGACACACTCATGGTTTTCAATTCGGTGTTGAATTACCTGGCTTCCGATGGAGCCCTGTCCAGTATGTGTACCGTGAATGGGCCGATTTGTATCAATCAGGTCAACAAAAGTTATATGTAAATAGAGGGCTAGGATTTATTGGATATCCAGGTCGTGTTGGTATCTTGCCTGAAATCACGGTAATTGAATTTCAACGTGCTTGATAAGATGCTTTCGAAAAACACCATCAGTTTTATCCGATCTCTTCATCAAAAGAAATTCAGAGAACAGGAACAGTTGTTTATCGCTGAAGGGCATAAGCTGGTCGATGAATTATTGGAATCGGGTTATGCAATTCAATCAGTCGTTGCAACCGAGAAGGCAATGTCTGATTTTGAGGATCGACTAAGTGGTCGGGTAGGAGAAGTGTATACGGCTACTGAAAAGGATCTTGAGAGAATTTCAGCACTGACAACACCACAACATGTTTTGGCAGTTGCTGCCATCCCCCGTAGATCGCTTAAGCTTTCGGATCTTGAAGCTAAACTAACCTTATTATTGGATGATGTTCGGGATCCAGGTAATATGGGTACGATACTGCGAATAGCTCATTGGTTCGGTGTTGGACAGGTAATCTGCTCCTTGAATTCGGTAGATGCGTATCATCCTAAAGTGGTGCAAGCCTCTATGGGCTCCTTGTTCCATATGCCGGTGTATGAAGCTGGTCTGGAGGGTTTGTTAAGTGAACTAAAGCAAGTATCTAAAATTCCGGTCTATGCCACTGTACTAGGTGGCGAAGACATGTTCCAAACTAAGTTGTCCAACGAAGGAGTAATTATTTTTGGAAATGAATCTATGGGAATACGCACGTCTTTGCAGGAGCTGGCAACCACTCGACTGTCAATCCCATCATTTGAATCTAGCAGTGGCAACCGTCCTGAGTCCTTAAACGTGGCAGTCAGCGCTGCTATCGTGCTAGCTGAATTTTCCAAACAGCGCCGTTGAGCATAATTTTCTAATTGAAATAGCTTCCAAGCATCTTTGCGGCTAATCGGTTCCGTCCTCTTTTACCCTCAAAAAACTTATCAATGATCAATGCATCTTTTTCCATATTACCGGATAGTGTGAGTGGAGTTGACCATGTTAAAATTTTTGTAGGGTAATCCACACTAACCATTACAATGGGTATACCTGCACCCAAAGCAATGTGATAGAATCCTGTTTTCCATTTATCCACGTGCGAACGGGTTCCTTCTGGGGCTATGGCCACTACAAATTGGTTTTCTTTTTTTGCTATCGAAACTATTTGGTCTACCAAATTGGTTGAGCTTTTTCGATCTACCGGGTAGCCTCCCAGTTTTCTAAATATCCATCCGTATGGAGGACGGAATAATTCGGATTTTCCCAGGAAATTGGCGGGAAATCGTTGGATACTGCGTACTGCCAACCCAAGGATAAAGTCCCAATTAGATGTATGCGGAGCTACAACGATGATGTATTTTTTTAAATCTCGTGGCGGTATTCCTTCGATTTTCCAACCAAGGATTTTAAAAAAGAAAAGATAGATCAGTCGCATCGGTATATATCGAAGCTAAGGTCTGAAAATAACCCATATCGATGTTCATTTTTTTTAAAATCATGATCCACTACCTCCGTCCTTTGCCTTGGTTCGCTCATCACCATTAATTATACGTTCGCCAAGTATACTGGAAAAAGAGATGTTCCTGGATTATATTGAAGATGTAATCAAAATTAATGGACATGGGATTTAATGAATTTTACGCCAATGAATTTGTTCCACGAGATGGTCGCCAGCAGCAGTTGGTAGATGATTTCCGAAGACTACGTATGGTGTTTGGTACACCTCACCGATTTGCTTACCTACGATCATTGGTCAGGACTCGAAAAAATGTCAGAACCGTGTATCCTCCAGGTTGGAACGATCGGGCATAAAAAATCCCCCCGGCCATTTACGAACCGAGGGGCTTCCCAAACACACCATGAAGAGTCAATTAGTTGCTCAGACAAGATTGACGTTCACGACGAGTATCATTAACATAGTTTTTTATTAATACACAATGGAAACGCGTCCAACCCATTCATAATCTTTACCTTCAATACCCGTTCCTTTAATTTTATAGACATAAGTATCCGTTTGGCAACGGTTCCCTTTATAGGTACCATCCCAACTTCCAGTCAAACCATCGAAAGTATCAATCAAAAGTCCCCAGCGGTCAAACACCCATACCTGGATTTTATTCATGTTTGTGAATTCTGGTTTGAATACGTCGTTTGTGCCATCTCCATTTGGTGTGAAACAATTTGGCGCGAACAAAGTAGATTTAGGTCGCACATCAATTGTTTTTAATGCAGTGTCTCTGCAGCCGAAATTATTTACAGTGATTAACATAGCAGAATAAATACCTGTATCACTGAACGTATGATAAGGATTCAGTTGTGTGGAGGTAGTTCCATCACCGAAGATCCAGTTCACCGAAGAGTAGTTTTGAGATAGGTTTGAGAATTGGACCGAAGGGTTGACATCGTCAACTACAGACGTACTCATTTCAAAGGCAGCCACCGGACTTGGGAATACTTCTATGAAACCTGGATTTGATATACGTGACTGACACTGGTGCTCCGAAACAACCGTCAAACTTACGTTGTAGTTTCCAGTGACGGTGTAACTGTGCTCTGGATGTTGTTCAGTTGAAACTTCACCATCTCCAAAATCCCACAACCATCCCGTTACTATTCCGTCGGTTGATACCGTTAAGTCACGCGGTGTGAAAATAACGGGACTACATCCTTGCACGCCAGTTGAAAAATTAGCAATTGGATTTGCGAATACTGTTGCCGGAT
The DNA here is from genome assembly GCA_947465495.1 of Candidatus Pollutiaquabacter sp. GTDB lineage: Bacteria > Bacteroidota > Bacteroidia > AKYH767-A > 2013-40CM-41-45 > Pollutiaquabacter. The sequence goes on from CANIAS010000032.1 coordinate 16,736, forward strand.
TCGTTGTGGTAGCGGAACATCCACGATCAGAGGTAGCGGTCAATGTCGCTTGGAAAATACCGGGAGTGGTGTACATGTGAGTGGTATTGGTTGCATTGGAATTTTGCCCATCACCGAATGACCAACTATAGTTTGAAATCGATCCGTTATTTATAGATGTTGCGTTGCTGAAGGTAGTAGTACTGCTCAAACAAGCTTCTGTTGAAGTGAATGCAGGTTGCGGAATCGGGTAAATATCCAGCTGAAGTGCGCGAAGTCCGATGCAGCCCATGTCGCTAGTTGCTGTAAGTTCTACTTGATAGGTACCCGCTTGCACGAAGGTGTTTGTGAATATCGAATCTGAGCTAGTTGTTCCATTACTGATATTCCACTGGTAATTAATATTACTAGTGTTACCTGCGCTCGAAGCTGCAAAGGTCACCGGAGTTCCTGCGCAAGCGTTTGCTGCCTGAATGAACGGAGCAGGTTGATTAAAGATGGTTACTCGTCCAAGTGTGGTATCAAAACAACCGAATTGCGAGGTTGTCTGCAACGATACCGTATATTGTCCGTCGCTTCCGTATAAGTGTGACGGGTCACTTTCAGTGGAGGATTGTCCGTCACCGAAATTCCAGTTCCATGCTACGATGTTTCCGTCTTGAGATGTAGACAGATCAGTGAATTCGGTAATTAGTGATTCACAATTATCAACACTGGCGAACCTCGCCATAGGAGAATTGTACACGTTAAATGGTTGTGTAACTTGTGCTGAACAACCGTTTATAGTTGTCACATTCAATGTGGCAGTGAGCTGGCCTGCTTGGGCAAAAACCACTGTAGGATTATCAACTACGGATGTGGAGCCTTCGCTGAAAGTCCAATTACTGGTATATGCAATTCCTCCGATTACGCTGGATTGGTTAATGAATTGACTGGCGGCTCCGAAGCAGACGTTGCCAGTGCTAAAAGCAACTTCAGGATTTGGAAAGATGTTTACACTGGAATTCATAGCAGCCGTGCAACCATTGTTAGTAATGACATTCAGTGATATAGGATAAGTTCCTGGAATTGAGTAAATATGACTAGGAGAAGTCAAATTTGACGTAGTATTATCGCTCAAGTTCCAGGTGTAATTTGTGATGGTTCCGGAAGTAACTGTGGAGGTATTGTTGAAATTGATGGTGTTGCTGAAGCAGGCATCTGTGGTGCTGAACGAGGCGATAGGTAGTGGGTGGATAGTTACTAAATTGGTAGCGGTGTCTCGGCATCCTTGTGTAGTGGTTGTAATAAGACTGATGGTAAACGATCCGTCATTGTTGAAAACAGGCGTAGGATTAGTAGTGGTGGATGTTCCATAATTGTCGAATGTCCAATAATTGGAGTAGATGTTACCGCCGCTTACAGTTGACGTGTTGTTGATGGTAACAGGAGTGCCAGCACAACTATTTATAGTAGTAAATGATGCCATTGGATTAGGGTAGATGTCTACCGTGCGACTGATTGCACTTTCACATCCATTGATGGTGGTGGCTGTAAGAGTAATGGAATACGTTCCTGATTGGGGATAGGTGAAAGTGGGTGTTGCCAAGTTTGAAGTAACTCCATTTCCAAAATCCCATTCAAATTGAGTGATAGAACCCCAAGTTGACGTCGATGTATTCTGGAGACTAATGGCTGCATTAGAACAGACATTGGATACAGAGAATTGAGGTGAAGGCAAACCATTAATTACGATATTTTTTACGATAGTATCTTTGCATCCGTGGTTGCTCGTGATAATTAATGTAGTGTTGAAGTTTCCGGCTGTCAAGTAGGTGTAACTAGGTGAAGCTAGCGTAGCTATGGCACTATTGTCGCCAAAATTCCATGACCATCCTGTAATGGAACCGGTATTTACACTTGATCCATCTTGGAATCCAGTTGCTTGACCCAGGCAAGATGCGTTGGCACTAAAATTTGCCGTTGGATTTGGGTATACCTTCACAACGCCTGTTGCACTGGAAGAACAGCCGCCGGTAGACGTGACACTCAGGTTTACATTGTATGTTCCCGGTGTAGGGTAAGTGTAGGACGGATTATTTAGATTGGAGTTAGTTCCATTTCCAAAATCCCATACCATATTTTGTAGGCTTCCTGAGCTAACAGTACTGTTGTTGGTAAAAGTGCTAGGTGTTCCAAGGCATGCATCAGTAGTAACGAATTGTATGACTGGATTTGGATTAACATTGACCAAATGTTGCATGGTAGCAGAGCATCCATTCTGATCAGTGATGGTGACAAAATAGGTTCCGGCAGAAGCCACTGTTAAATTTTGAGTAGTTGCTCCAGTTGACCATGCATACGTACTTCCAGGGTTTCCTGCATTTAACGTAGTACTTTGACCATCGCAAATGGTGCTAGTGGTAGGGAAGGCTTGTAACGATCCTCCTACAGTTACCATGGTAGCGCCAAGGGACGAACAACCATTTTGTGAAGTGACTACTACGGAATAATTTCCACTATCACTAACTGATATAGTCTGACTTGTTTCTCCGGTTGACCAACTAAAAGCAGATCCGTTGTTGCCTGCGTCAAGTGAAACTGAATAGCCCTGACACACAAAAGTAGGCTGTAATGATACTGTTGGCGATTGATTGACAATAATTGACACCGTGTCTCGTGCAACGCAGCCTTGTGCATTCGTTCCTGATAGAACATACGAAATATTCGATGATGGATTGATTACCAAAGTCGCATTCGAAGAGCCTCCGGGGTTCCAGGAGTATGTGATTGCACCAGTGGCATGAAGCGCTACTGTTGAGCCACTGCAAATGGATTGGTCTGGACCAGCATTAACGTTTGGAAGGCTATTGACACGGACGCGTACTGTGTCTTGGCTCATACAACCGTTTAAATCGGTTACGGTCAAGATGTAATTAGTAGTGGTAGTAGGATTTACGGTAATGTTAGAAGTTGTAGCTCCACCGGGTGACCAGCTTAACGTGTTTCCTCCGCTTCCGGTTAGTGTAGTGCTTTGTCCATAGCAAATTGATACATCAGCTGATGCCATTGCTACCGGAGGTGTTAGAATTGTCACTGCTACAACATCCGAAGCAGTACATCCATTGGCATCTGTCACAGTGACAATGTAGTTGGCACTTGCATTTGGAGTTACACTGACTGATGCAGTTGTTTGATTACCTGGTGACCAAAGATAAGTTGTTCCACCCGACGCCATCAGTGTAACACTTCCTCTCGGACATGTGAATCGATCAGGGCCAGCATCAGCACTTGGAGTAGCATTAATTTGAACGTTAACTGTTGTGGTGTCACTACATCCTACTTGGGATGTTGCAATAAGTGTTGTATTGTAGTTTCCGTTTGACGAAAAAGTATGAACGGGGTTGGATAGGGTAGAGGTTGTTCCGTCGCCAAAATCCCATTGATAGGAGCTAATCATTCCAGACGAAATCGATGATGCGTTAGTAAATCTGGTGGTTGAACCTTCGCATACGGACGGTGCCGTCGCACTTGAAATAGGATTTGGATTTACCTGAATAACCGCTTGATGCATGTTGGTGCAACCGCCTGCGGTTGTAACGATTAGCGATACATTCATGCTTCCTGAGTTCACATACATGTGACTTGGATTTGCATCGTTCGAAGAGTTTCCATCGCCAAAGTTCCAGGAGTAATTGGTGATATTGCCAACACTTACTGCGGATAAATTAGAAAAATTGGCGAGACCGCCTTGGCAAATGTCGGCGGTTGAAAAGTTGGCTGTTGGATTAGGAGCTACGGAAACAATGCTTGAATAAGCCGCTGTACATCCGTTTGAAGTGGTTACTGTTAGTTGAACAGTGTAATCTCCTGCAGCAGCGTAGTTGTGAGTGGGATTTTGGACGTTGGACGTCGATCCATCGCCGAAGTTCCAGCCCCAGGCTGTTATCGCGCTCCCTGCTGCTGAGGATGCATCGTTGAAGGTGGTAGTTGATCCCTGGCAGGCGGAATTTGCGCTGAACAAAGGCGTTGGTAACGTATTCATTTGTGCATGAATATTAACAGAACCTGAGCATCCATTTGGATCAGTAACCGTGACTCCGTAGTCGCCCGATGCGGATACAGTTAATGTTTGAGTAGTTTGACCACCTGGTGACCAAGAATAGAGCATGCCTGGATAACCAGGATCTAGTACGACAGAATCTCCCTGACAAAATGATACGTCGCTAAGATGTACCGTTAAGCTGGCACCTGAAACAATATTGGCAGTTGATGATGTTGAGCAACCAAAGGCATCGGTCACAGTCACACTATAAGTTCCACTAGAGCTGATGGTGATGGATTGACTCGTTTCGCCCGTTGGTGACCAAAGGTAATTTGCGCCACTTACTCCTGCGTCTAACGTAGCAAGATTTCCTGCACAAAGGAAGAAAGATTGAAGACTTACTTGAGGTGCGGTATGAACATTCACGGCAACTACATCGGATGCTGTACAGCCGTTGGCATTGGAAACAATTACCGTATAAGTGGTCGTGCTAGCTGGTGTGACAATTACAGTCGATGAAGTTCCGCCAGTAACCGACCAATTGTAGCTACTTCCACCGGATGCAGACAAGGTAGCGCTACTACCCACACATATGTCTAAATCAGGACCTGCCGTTGCCGTTGGATTTGCAGTTACATTTACAGTAACGATATCAGTGGCAGTGCATCCATTACTGTTGGAGCCGGTCACAGTATACGACATGGTAGATGCTGGACTCACCGTGATGCTGGATCCGGTTAATCCACCTGGATTCCACATATAGCTACTTCCACCAGTCGCACTAAGTGTTACGCTGTTACCTTCACATGTAGTTTGATCAACATCCGCGTTGATACTTGGATTGGCGTTGATAATTACTGTCACTGTATCGGTGTTACTGCAACCGTTGGCATTACTGCCTTGTACTACGTAGTTCGTTGTAGCGGTAGGATTCACCGTGATTGTTGATCCGTTACCGCCTGGTGTCCATGTATACGATGAGCCGCCAGATGCTGTTAATGTTACAGAACCGCCACTACAAATTGTGCGATCAGAACCGCCGCTGATTGATGGGTTTGGATAAACAGTGATTGTTTGAGTGGTTGAACTTGTACAACCGCCCGCGGATGCACCAGTCAACGTTACGGTATAAGTTCCTGAATTCGCATATCCGTGTGTAGGAGAAATAGCGGTTGATGTACTTCCATCACCAAAGGTCCAAGTCCACACATCGGCAGTTGCAGGATTCAGATTGTTAAAGTTGATCGGAGCGTTGATGCAATCGTTTGAAGCAGTGAATGCCACCGTTGGAGGAGGGGCAATAACAACTACTTGTGAAATCGTGTCCGTACATCCCAGTGAGTTTTCTATTATCAGGGATACATTATAGGAACCGGTACCAGGGAATTGATGTGTTGGATTTTGGGAGACTGACATTCCGCCGTCTCCAAAGTTCCACAACCAACTATAGATAACTCCACCTGGAGTAGTGGATTGGTCCGTAAATTGGATTGGAAGGTTTCCACAATTTCCGATGGTGCTTGTGAATGCAGCTACAGGTAAGTAGGGCATATCAACATTTACAGTATCGTATCCGGTACACATGCCATCTGTAGCTGATACCGTCCAATTGCCAGCACCAACTGTTGTTGCCTGCATCGTTGATCCATTGCTCCATAAATATTGATACGGAGGAGTTCCTCCGCTGGCAATAGCGTTAAGCGTTGCTAGATCGGAACAAGCAATTGATTGGTCTGATCCCGCATTTACTTGAATTCCAACTACATGTATGGTATATGAATAGATCTGCGTGCCGATGTATGGGCAAGCATCGTCCATGACGGCGACGGTGAAAACATACGAGTTGCCGATATCAGAAGTGGAAGGCGTCCAACAAAAGGTAGATGTTGGATGTAATGCTGATGAGGAAGTAAAGGTTGCTCCAGGAATGGCAGCGTCCCAATTGACGGACAGTTGCTGACCTGCGTCTGGATCATTAGAAAAGATGTCGAAACAAGTTGGTTGATTCGCGCAGACGGTCATCGAAAAGTTATTGGTTCCGTTGATTCCTGTTAATGAAGGAAGGTTGTTGCTGCAATTCATTACCGTCAGCTGAATATCTCGTTCCACACTTCCAATCAATACGCCATTTCTATACTCATTGACCAAGACAGCCATCACCGTTACCTCAAGATTTTGAGGTGTCATGGTGATATCGCCAGTTTGAGTGTTAAAGGTTGTAGCAGGTATTGAAGTAAGTGGGTTAGAAGCAGTAAATGGAGCTAGGTATCTGATGTTGGTGGTTGCAGTCTGTTTGGGCGTAATTAATTGAAATACGATACTATCGCCATCAGCGTCAAATGCACCATGGTTAAATGCGAAATTCTGCCCGCGGCAGAGGAATGGCACTGGTCTGTTGGAGAAAACTGGTGAATTGTTGCACTGTGCCACAGTATTATTAAGCGTGGCGTAAATATACATGGTGGATGTGGACGGTGTGGAAAGGTTAGTGATGGCTGCATTTCTGCAACAAAGGTTGTAACTGAAGGTCCAGTCCGTACACTGCATGGGTAGTGTGACGATTCCATCGTAAACCCATTCTTGTATTCCAGTAAATGTTCCTCCTTGGCAGGTCGTCACAGAACTGGAGCAGGCAGGAGTGATTTCTTGTCCAGTGCCGGGACGTGGATAAAGATTCAAACCGAGTGTCTGGTTGCAAGTGGTCGAAGTGATGTTGATAAATGGAGCAGCTGGTGCTGCGATTCCGATGCAATCTCTATAAAATGATAAGGTAATTCGGTAGGTATTTCCTCCAAGGCATTGGTAAGTGAGGTCAGCGCCCATCGTGTGACTTGCTTTCGCTTCAGGTCCCACCAGGGATGCGAAAACGGTCATTGCGACAGTTGTAAAAATGTATAAATAATTTTTCATGCGCCTTTTGATTAGTTGGGCTCCTTAGTGGAGTACCCGCATGTATTGATTGCAGTTAAAACTACATCAGGCGCATACCAAGTATTTTTTGAAAGCTTTGAATATTAGTCACTTGTAAGAAAAATGAATCTATGCTTCGTATTATTCTTGGTGAAATGGTGTAATGAATTATTAATCAAATATTTACAATAGAAATGCGGTAAATTGTAATAATTATACCCTGTAAGGAAGCAGAAAAAAGTAGAAACAATTAGTCATTTATAGGTGATAAATGCCCAAAAAACATTGATTTCCCTCTTTTAATGAAATGCCACCATTATTTTTTTGATACCTTTGGCAACATCCATTCGGTGATTTTACTGGATTGGATCTTCTAGTCGAATGAATAATTCGGGGTGTAGCGTAGCCTGGTAGCGCGCCAGCATGGGGTGCTGGAGGTCGTGGGTTCGAATCCCGCCACCCCGACAAAAACGACTGGTTTTATAGGTCTTCTAATCCTGATATGGACATACAATCCCTAATTTCATCTGAAGCATTGATCGGATTACTAACGCTGGTTTCGTTGGAGATCGTGTTGGGTATCGATAACATTATTTTTATCGCCATCATTTGTGGGTATTTACCTGCTCACGATCAACAGCGTGCTCGTGTCATTGGACTCATGCTTGCCATGGTATTTCGAATTCTTTTATTACTCAGTATTTCATGGCTTACTCACCTTACGGAACCACTGATGACGGTGGGTTCGCTTCAGCCCAGTGGCAGAGATCTTATCCTGTTTTCCGGCGGAGTCTTTTTAGTGTTCAAGACGGTCAAGGAGATTTATGAAAAACTTCGCGGACCTGAAAAAACCGAAGATGGTAAGGTGAAGTCGCACAGTAAGAAATTAACGATAACTCAAGCTATAATTCAAATCACGTTGATTGACATTGTGTTTTCGTTTGATTCGATCCTGACCGCTGTTGGACTCAGTAATAATGTCACCGTAATGATTACAGCAGTTATTATTTCGATGTTCGTGATGATACTATTCGCACCTTATGTCAGTGATTTTATCAATAAATACCCGACCATCAAAATGCTAGCGTTGGCTTTTTTGGTCGTAATTGGTGCGTTACTCATGCTTGAAGGTTTTCATTTGCACATTGATAAGAGCTATGTATATGTTGCCATGGCGTTTTCACTGCTGGTCGAACTGTTAAATATCCGATTGAGAAAAGTAAAACATCAGGTTTATTAAGCTCATTTAAGCTCCTTTTTTTTCTGTATTTCGCACTTATTTGATCCAATTTATTGGTTTAAATTTCGTTAGTAGCGTTTGTTCTGTGGTAGAATGGCAGAAAATCTTATCTTGCTGTTACAGTTCATTTTTACAAATGCTTTTAATACGGAACTCTTATGATCAAAGGCAAATCACCGTTTCCGTTTGAAACCATTGCGTTGGCATTGGCATTTTCCCCTCGTTTAGAGGCATTAATTGCTGAGACCAGACGCCTTCAACTTCTTTTCGGTTGTAGAGTTGTCTTCATTCATGTTGGTAAGAAGACGTCTGAAAAACAACGACAGCTTTCTGAATACCTAAATCGAGCCGAGTTTAGTGATGCAAATAGCAAGATTTATTGGGAGCAGGGAGTGTTGGTGGATGCTATCACACGTGTTTGTAAATTGGAAGTGGTAGATCTCTTACTCTTAGGCGCTCTTCAAAAAGAAAACGCGCTTGCCTACTACATGGGTACGGTCTCTAGGGATATATCGCGTAAGGCAAAATGTTCCGTACTTCTATTGACTGAGCCTCATGTACAACCTATTGGTTTCAAGAGGGTGGTGGTGAACGGGCATGAACATCCCAAGACCATTCATACATTGAATACTGCTATTTACTGGTCCAATCATGAGGGCTCCGACGAAGTGTCGGTCGTGACGGAAGTTGACGTGCCGGTGCTCTCTATGAGTCTGGCCGATGATGCCTCGGCTGGGGAAATGCAGCAGTTGCGCGATCAACTTTTATTGCAAGAGGAAATCCGCCATCAAGAACTTCGTGCATCCTTGATCGACTCCAATATTCCGGTTACCTTTTCCACCATTTCAGGAAGAAGCGGTCACTCATTGGGCCAATTTGCCCGCTCCCACAAGGCCGATTTATTAGCAGTGAATTCTCCCGATCATTCGCTGAGTATCTTTGATCGGATTTTCACTCATGATATAGAATACTTATTGTCTGACCTTCCTTGCAATCTTTTGATAGTTCATTCGCGCATCAACGATTCTACTGATCTTTCCGATGAATCAGATAACTAATGGTGATTTAGTTGTCTTACTGCTTTCCATCAGCATCTTACTGCTGGCGTCCAGAGTGCTGGCAGAATTTGGTAAAAAAATAGGATTGCCTGTATTAATCGGAGAAATAATTGTCGGTATATTATTAGGACCGACGTTACTGGGTGGTTTTTTCCCGGAGGTAACCAGTTTCGTTTTTCCAAAGGTTGGTCCGGTTTCCATTGCTATGGATGCCATCTTTCAGTTATCCGTAGTTTTACTGTTATTTGTAGCTGGTATGGAGGTTCAACTTCCCA
>CANIAS010000033.1 GCA_947465495.1 Candidatus Pollutiaquabacter sp.
AAGATTTACCAATCTACCGAACTACACCTGGATTCAATTAATCGGCTGAAGCATCGCCGCTGGGACATTGTTGCCGGCGCTATGCGCGAATTGGCTTATATGAATATTAAGTCAGCCATTCCAAAACTGAAATCCTTTCTTAATAGTAAGCATGAAATCCTTCGATACGAAGCGCGAGTAGCATTAATGAAGCTAAGCGACAGCGATCACCTGTCATTCCTTGACAGCGAAAAGGCCTATCTGAGCGAATGGGATCAAGCCAACATCTACACCATACTCGCTAAAATGCCCAAGGAGACGGTACCAGACTTCGGCCGTTGGCTGAACTCATCCAATCCTTCGGTGGTAGAGTTCGCCATTAGTATGACAGGAGCGTTCCAACAAAACAAAAACTTACCCAATCTACTTGCGATGCTGGATGGAGCAACGGAGAAGCAGCGGATACAAATCATTCGCACATTCAACCGATGCAACAACTCCATGATCGTTGAAACACTGATTGCACGGTACGAACAAGAAACCGAATCAATTAAGGATGAGATCCTTCAATCGTTTACCAATATAGGCACTAAGCAAGCGACTGTTTTCCTGGCGTCTTTACTGAAGCGGCCACAACAAGACATCGCTCAAACTGTTTTCATCCTACGATCCCTGCTTCGATCCGGTGAAGCCGGACAAATACTGGTGGAAGAAACCTTTAGACAAGGAAACGAACGCATGAAGATGGCAGTACTTCACGCCAAAGACCAACGACTGTGAAATTATGATGGGATATTTCTTTTACTACTTCACGAGATTCGCGGATCACTTCATCCTGATTTATAGTGGACTGCTGTTCACTACTTATTTCTTACTATCCAGCATATCCGCCAGGGCAATGATTAATTACCTGCGCCGAAACTCATTCATCGACTTCCGGGATATACTGACTGCACCTTCAGCCCCATCCGTTTCAATCATCGCTCCTGCCTATAACGAATCATTGACAATCGTTGAAAACGTGCGTTCGCTGCTTAACATCCATTATGTGAACTTCGAGGTGATCATTATAAACGATGGTTCCAAAGACGATACGCTAAAAAAAATGATCGAGGCTTACGACCTGGAAATTGTACCTTATGCCTTCGATGAAAAAATTCCATCGAAACGAATTCGCGCTATCTACAAGTCGAAAATTCCCTCCCTGAATAAGCTAACAGTAGTAGACAAGGAAAATGGCGGTAAAGCCGATGCCTTGAATTCAGGAATCAACGTATCCAAGTATGAATTATTCGCAGCCATTGATGTAGACTGCATTCTGGAGTACGAATCGTTACTTAAGATGGTCAAGCCATTCATGGAAGAACGTGCCGGAAGGAAAGTCATAGCCGTAGGTGGCGTAGTCCGCATCGCTAATTCCTGCGAGGTCACAGACGGAAAAATCACACGCGTAAATCTGCCGAAAGATATCCTTCCACGCGTGCAAGTCTTGGAATATATCCGCGCCTTTCTGTTAGGTCGTATGGCATGGAGCCGATTAAATGGTTTAATATTGATTTCCGGAGCATTCGGAATGTTTGACAAAAAAATCGCCATTGCTTCCGGCGGCTATAATCACAATACCGTAGGAGAAGACATGGAGCTTGTTATTCGCATGCGACGCTACATGGAGGAACGAAAAGAAAAATACAGTGTCGTATATCTCCCGGACCCACTTTGCTGGACCGAAGCCCCATCTAGTGTAAAAATCCTCAGTAAGCAACGCAACCGCTGGACCCGAGGTACTGCCGAAACTTTATGGCTGCACAAGAAACTAATCTTTAATCCGAAATATAATTTTTTAGGAATGATCAGTATGCCATTCTGGTTTCTGTTTGAATGGCTTGCTCCTATCGTTGAAACCATTGCCTTTTTCTACCTCATCATGATGGCATTTCTCGGCATCTTGAACATCGAACTTTTTATCACGTTGTTCATCCTGATCTATGCCTTCGCCATTCTCTATTCCACCGCAGCCATCCTATTCGAAGAATTATCCTATCATCAGTATAAGAAAATGGGAGATATTTTCCGGTTGCTGGGAACAGCATTGATTGAGCCGATTATCATTCACCCCATGAACGTGTACTATGCGGTTCGAGGAAATCTAGACTTAATGACAGGTGTAAAGAACTGGGGAGAAATGAAACGTACCGGGTTCGCAACTAAAAAATAGTACCTGTTTCATAATTTGGAGAACGGCGGTACGCATCCTTCAAAATCGCATCCATCAGCGGCAGGTAATATTCCCAGAAAAAACGATTTCGATCTGTTCGATCGACGGCATTATACAATAGAAATTTTAATCCTGTCACACCGGCAAGTTGAGCAAATCGGAATTTTGTTGGATTGTCAGCGAAGTCACCACAAAAATAATAGAACCTAAACCCATTCGACCTTCTAATGATTGCCGGGAAGTTCAATGGGATTTGATTCTTCGCCAACAACATTTCGCCCGACTTTGTCAAGGGAAGTGAATAATTGGCCACTACTTCATTCGAATCGTTCTTATTGATCCACACATCCATCCAATAGGGATATATCAGCTTCTCAGGAACACCGGTTTCATCCTGAAAAGACCGTCGTGTGAAAATCGTCGGAATCCAGTCTTTCAACTCCTTGCCTTCCTCCAGCACCAGTACTTTACCGGATTCATGAACACATAGAATTCCAGGATTGGTAAAGGGCCAACGTCCGTTATTGTCTTGCTTATAGGTCTTAACAATCCACTTGGGCAAATCTGGATTATTGACTGTATCGAGTGACGCAATCGAACGGATCATCCAACCGGTCCAATTAATGCCAAACATTTTTTCAAAACGAAGCCGCATATCAACAGGCGTTGGAAATCCAATGGTGTTGAATTCAGCAATTAACAACTTTCCTTTATCCTTCAGTTTCGACATCAAAAGCAGATCCTTTTCCGATAGTCCGCCATATATGCTACCTGAATTCTCGTTGCGATCGCGGTGACGATACCATTCATTACCAAGAACACCATAGGTATCTGCAAAATACGCCAACTCGTTGGCAGCAGCCGTACTGTCCACTTCCGGTTCATTCATTTTATCAAAATCCCGAATCGCGTATTTTTCGTCTGAAGCTGGAAAAAAACCAAAGTAGTCCTTGTTGATGTCGTACGAAGAGCCATCTGATTTGGTATACTTCTCATGATCTAGAATCCAATTGATAGAACGATGTTTGTAGCTGTTGGCATCCAGCACAGTCTTGTCCACGATAAGGACATTCAGCTTTTTCAAAGGACTGAATTCCCAACCAATCCGCATCCAAAGCGGAGTAGCGAGGAACAGGATAATAAACAGCAGAATAAGCCTGCTTTTCATACGTTATCGAACTGTAAGATTATATTCATAAAAGTATCCTTTTAAACAGCAACGAATGCAACAATTAGCGATGATTTTAGCTAAAAAGATACACATTTAACTGTTAACACTATGGCTATCACGCGGATCTTCATTGTCGAAGACGATCAATTCCTTGGAAGCGTTATTCAACGGACGCTCGAGAAAATTGAACATGTTGAAGTCAGCCATTTTATATCGCCGGAAGAATGCCTTAAACAACTCCACCAAAATCCGGATATCGTAACCATCGACTATATGCTGCCAGGAATGAATGGACATGAGTTGATGGAAAAGATCAAACATTACAACCAGGATATACACTGCATCCTAGTATCTGGACAAGATAAACTGGAAGTTGTCAGCGACTCCTATCATCGAGGCGCTGCCGATTACATCATCAAGAATGAAAATACGGTAGCTAACCTGGAAAACTCAGTCAGAAACCTTTGCAAAAATGTCTCATTACGCCAAGAGAATGAACACTTGAAGGATTTGATTATAGATCGAAATAAGTATAATTCGATCATGGGAAACAGCTCAGCGGTACTTCGCACCTTACGATTGGTTCAGAAAGTTGAGAAAAGCAACATCATGGTGCTTGTAACTGGACAAAGCGGGACCGGCAAAGAACTGATTGCGAAAGCCATTCATTATAATTCTCCGCGTTCTAGAAAGCCCTTCGTAACAGTGAATATGGGTGCTATTCCTCCAGACCTGATTGAAAGTGAATTATTCGGTCATGAAAAGGGTGCTTTTACCGATGCAAGAGAGCGAAGGATTGGCAAATTCGAAGAGGCTAATGAAGGGACCATTTTCCTAGATGAAATCGGTGAGATGGATCTATTGTTGCAGACCAAGCTACTCCGTGTGCTACAAGAGAAAGAAGTGACGCGTATTGGTAGCAATAAATCCATCAAACTGGATGTACGCGTTGTTGCCGCCACTAACCGAAATTTATCACAAGAAGTGAAGGAAGGGAAATTCCGCGAAGACCTGTATTATCGACTACAAGGATTCTTAATTCACTTACCTCCGCTTCACGAACGAGGGGAAGATGTAATATTGCTTTCCAAGAAATTCCTTCTTGAATTTTGCTTGGAAAATAAAATGGGCCAAATTACGATTAGCAAGGAGGCCATCAAGAAACTCATGGATTACAACTGGCCAGGAAACGTGCGAGAACTGAAAGCCGTGATTGAACGTGCGGCCATCATGGCCGACAACCATGAAATTCTGGAGGAGGATTTGATTTTCGCCAACTCCTAAGACACGCTGAAACAAGTGAAAGCCCCTCCCAAAAAGAGGGGCTTTTTGATGTATTTACTACCAAATGAAGCACTTTCGTCATTTCCTTACAGGCATCTGAAAGCAGTTTAATTGGTTTTTCATCGAAAAACAAAGTACTTACCGCATTCACCCACTTTATCAGCTGAATCCTTACACATGAGCGTTGTTGCGGCAGCTTGGATAATCCCGCTGAGCCTATTTCAGCGTATACTGATACTAGCGTAAACCGATGAAAAGAAAACTAAAAATACAGCAGCGTCAGCGCATGAGCCGGAAATTGGTGCTGCTTTATTTCGGATCATTCATCGTTTTAGCTACCGTTATTTCAACCTTTCTCCTCAATACAACGAACGTGGAAATAATAAAGGCAAAAGATGTAAACGCAAATTCACCGATACAATTTGAGAACCTGCCAAACACCACCGCTACGTATATTCCCGGACCAATTTTGCGTCCTGCATCGGACGTAGCACGAAGTGGTCCTCGGTTCAAAAAGCTGAAAACGCAACAAGGTACTTTATCCATCATCACACAATAAAACAATACTGCTCTTCAAAAAGCGCCATGAAATTTAGTTTAATCAAACACGCACTATTGGCAGGCCTACTAGTAATACTAGGTCCGGCCGCATGGGCTGTTACTAAAACAACGGTTTCATCGGGTACCTGGAGCAACTCATCCATCTGGAGTCCCGCAGGTATACCTGCTAATACTGACGATGTAATAATTGCAAGTGGCCATACTTTGACCGTGGACGCCGCTCGCACTATTGTCAATTTAACGATCAATACAGGCGGAAAACTCATTTGGCCGAATTCAGGACAAAAGAATCTGACCATTAATGGCGACGTAATAATCAATGGACTACTTAACATGACCGGTGATATCACGCTGGCGGCTACTAAAAATGTTACCATTGGCAATAGTGGAACCGTAATTTGGGATCCAAAAACAAATGCAATTTCTGGGGCCACATTTTTCACCAATGGTATTGAAAATTATTCCGCAACCAGTCAGCTGACAATTAAGAACTGGTATAACTACAACATACCACTTGGTTCAGTAGTAAGTTCTCATTTTGGAAATCTTACGCTAAACTCGAAATCAGGAAGCAATGTCTATGAATGGAACCAATCAAACTGGTTTCAAACTCGTCTTGTGCTTGGCACCTTGACCATTGAAGACGGCTGGATTACTTTAGATAAATCAGGTGCAATAACCAACACAACGCTAAAAGACGTAGTCCTTACCT
Source organism: Candidatus Pollutiaquabacter sp. (assembly GCA_947465495.1). Classification (GTDB taxonomy): domain Bacteria; phylum Bacteroidota; class Bacteroidia; order AKYH767-A; family 2013-40CM-41-45; genus Pollutiaquabacter. Next base: position 5,923 of record CANIAS010000033.1, read on the forward strand.
CCTACAACTCTTATCTATATGGCCATGCCGGTAGTCACCCTGGCAACTTTACGCTTCAGGTGAGCAGCATCATCAACAACGGTGGTGAATTTATAGGTCTATACGATGGAAATGGCCAAATCAATCTACGTGTTTTAGGAAATATCACAAATTCAGGATACTTTAATTTAATTTACAACTCCGGTGTTGCAAACGTTGGCAATGGAAATGCTACAATGAATATTGGGGGCACTTTTTCCCAATCAAGCGGCGACACACGTTTAATCTATAATGTGAGCACTACTTCCAGCGGAAGCTTCAATGCCACTATCAACAACCTACTACTTACAGGCGGTATTTTCGCTGGGCAGACTGGTGTAAATCCCAATGGCACAATTAGCACATTACGTATAACAAACAACTTTACAGCCAATTTCACAAACAGCTCAGATATTTTTAGAGGCCTAACAGCCACGATGATGGGCTCATCGATGAACAACTATTCATTCCAGATGATTGTTGGCGGAAACTTAACAGTGAGCGGAAATAATTCGGCAGAATTCACTGGTTCTTGTGGCAAAGGCAACGAAAACATTTTGATAACTGGAAATTATTCTGTGAGCGGAGCCGTCAGCAATTACAATTACGGAACTTCTGTTGGAGCACATTCCGTGGATATAACCCTAAACGGATCCTACAACCAGTCAGGAGGGATAGTGAATTTTTCAAGAAATGCAGGATCAGCAACTGTTCAGGTTAACGGCAACATGCACTTAAATTCCGGCACACTTTCGCTAAAAAACGCTACCGGATCTTGCACTATCAACGTGAATGGCGGAATGAGTGTAACTGGCGGTACTCTTTATTTCCACAACAACCCCACGGAAGTCACTAGCCATGTTTCTTCCATAATTGTGTTAGGGAATTTCAATCACAATTCTGGCACCATCAATTTCGACAACAACCCATCAACTAACAGTGCCAATCAAACCTTGTTTTTAAAAGGTCCTACTGTAGAATTAGCTGCGAATGGAATTATTACTCACGCTGGAGCAGGGGTCTGTACATCCTTTGGAACAATCTACTACGCAGCTAACGGAATACAAACTTATAATAGAAGTACAACCCATTTTATTTCACAAGTAAAGCAAATAGTGAGTAACGGATGTCAGCTCAAAATCAATAGTGGCAACGTTCAAGTCGCATCTCATCAATCAGCTAGCACGACTTACTTCCAGATTAATTCAGGCGGAAATGTTGATCTAGGAATAAATCAATTTATTTCCAATGGAGTATACACAGCTAGCGGCATTCAATTGGATTCAAATGCTACACTGACAACAGCTAATAGTAATGGCTTCTATAACGGTTCAACCAATGCCGCTATTAACAGCGCAGGATCTATGGATTATTTCCTGCATGAAAAAAGTATCATCGAATACAACGGATCAATCAATCAAGTTTTAACAGGGACGGGAACAGGAATAGCACTTAGTAGCCAACATCAATATGGTATTTTAAAAATAAACCTTCAAGGGCCCTACAGCACTATCATTTCCACCACCGGACCGAACGTATTCATCCGTCACGAACTATTATTGGAAAAAGGCGAACTATACTTGAATTCTTTTCCAATTACTGTATTAAACGGCGATCCGCAAGGTATTCAACGATCACAAGGTTATGTTAAAAGCGAAACCAATAGCGCTACCAATAATGGAAAAATAATTTGGTGCAATATTTCGAATGGCGTACACGTTTTCCCTTTTGGCACAAATGCTACGGAGTATTTACCAGTATCATTTAAACCCTTAAACCAATTTGGATCAGAAGTAGCCATTTCAACCCGAAGAACGAATTCATCATCCAATGAGCCATTGCCAACGAATTTAAGTATGCGAGGAATACCTGGATTAATGAATGTACCAGCCAATGCCCCTGATGCCGTAAATGAAACGATTGACCGCTGGTGGAGCATTAATGCACCCATCCAAATGGCTGCAGATATAACATTGAGGTATAGTGCCTATGAAAACACCTTACCCAGCAACGTAAACTCCGGCGCACTTGACATCGCAAACTGGAATGGCACTTCCTGGATGATACGTTCAGCGAATGGAACCGGCACGAACAATGGCATCGGCTCTGTAAGTGGCTATGGATTAGTTGGACTTAGTCAGGTAGCAATAACCGCCAACCATGTGACCTTACCCATCCAATTGCTTGATTTTTCAGTCAACGTAGTCGATAAAAATAATGTAAAAATTTCCTGGAACACTGCTAACGAGAATAACAGCGATTATTTTACCATTGAACGAAGTGCAGACGGATACAATTTTGAATCCATGGAAGAAATTGCTGCCGCTGGAAACAGTTCTCATCAATTGCAATACAGCACCTTCGATTACGAGCCTTTGCCCGGTAGGTCTTACTACCGACTGAAGCAAACGGATTTTGATGGTACCTCCTCCTATTCAGAAGCTCGTTACATAACCTTTGAGAAAAATATTCAAATCCAACCACTGACAATTACAGAAATCGGTCCCAATCCTTTCATCAATAGTTTCCAAACAAGTTTATTACTAACCCGAACAGGTACTGTCAACTTTCAATTGATTGACGCCAGTGGCAAATGTAGCTATCAGGAAAAAAGACAACTTACTGAAGGTGTAAATCAATTAGAATTCGGAGGCTTATCTGACTTGCCATCTGGAACCTATCTGTTTATAGCAGATTTCGACGGAATACCTGTTGCCAAAAAATTAATTAAGAAATAAATACAAAACCATGAAACGTAGAATTAGTCAAAAACCACGTACACGTACACGCATGTCGACCCGCATCCTGATGGTAGCTGGTGGAGTTGGAATTTCCGTAATGCTGATAATCGGTTGGATGGTCTTCATGAACCTTCAGGAGATCAGCAAAACTAGGGCATCTGGAACCACCTCCAGTTCAGGAGGAAGCAATGGGGAGATTCTCACAGAGTTTACCTGGGAAAAAGACCCGATTACCAGCGCTACACTGGGTCCTGATGCTATATCAGCCGGAAAAGACGCACATAGCATGAAAGGAGGACGCGCATCAACTCAAGGACTCTCGGCAGGAGGAAATGGAAAGAACATTGACATGGTCCTGGAAGGTCAAGAACTATTTAATCAAGAAGGAATGGACATCAGTATCGACTATCGTGGCCATGAAAAAGAAGGATATTTTATCAGTCGTGGATCTCAATTCTATTTCGGTATCGAAAATGGGTTACTTAGCGTCTGCTACAGAACAGAAACAGAAAACGGCGCAGGAGCGATTGTAAAAGAAGTAACTGATTACGAATTACCAAACGATGAACAATACCGCACCTATCGCTTCAATTACCTACCGACAACAGGACGCGGCGAAATCACTGTTAATGGTGCTCCGATTTGGAGCTATCAAGGCAAAAGTAATCGACCATTGTACTGGAAGAATGCAGGACATGTGATGATTGGAAAAAATCTGAATGGAGACGGGAAAGATATCGCCATTCTTGATAATTTAGTGATTCGCTCGACTGGTTCAGTCAGTCCGTTAGCCGAGACCTTATTAAATTTCATGCTAGAAACGAGCCAGGAAAACGTTAAAATACATTTTTCTGCATCGTCACAAGAACTCATCTCTTCATTTACCATTGAACGTTCAGTAAATGGAATAGACTTTACAAAGATTGCCACCCTGCAACCAGACCTTTCAAAAGGACCGGACGATGAATATATCTATACCGACCTTAATCCAATCACTTCTGGTGTGATTTATTACCGTATGAAACAGAATTTCAAAAATGGAAAATTTATCACCCACCCGCTTTCGGCAGTGAAAGTAAAAAACACAAAAGGATTGAGTATCGAACGTGTGAACCCATCGCCTTTTAACAGCACCTTTGATATTTCATACTTCGTTCCAAAGCCTGGACGTGTTTGGATTCAGCTACAAGACGAAAAGGGCGACATCGCCAGCTCCAAGACCTTTGATGCACAAGCAGGAAAGAATGTACATGTATACAAAGATGATGGTCAATTAAAGGCCGGTAGCTACACGTTGAACATCATGTATGACAACAAAAAAGTATCTACCAAGGTAATCAAGATCTAAGTTGACTTTTAACTGTAAAAAAAAGCACCGATGAGAAATCACCGGTGCTTTTTTTATAGCTAACAATTTTATTTGGTTTGATCGATACTCACTACTTTAAACTCAGTACGACGATTAGCCTGATGTTCTTCTTCCGTACACTTCACATCATTACCACAACCGTTTACTAACTGTCGCTCGCCATAGCCTTTTGCTGTAATCCGGTCGCGGGAAATGCCATGCGCAACGATATAATTGGCTGCAGTTTCAGCGCGTTTTTGGGACAACTCATCGTTGTAAACATCATCTGCCCTGGAGTCTGTATGAGATCCCAGCTCAATGCGTATGGCAGGTGTTTCTTTCATGATTTGAACTAGTACATCCAATCCAGCAGCAGCATCAGGACGAATATCCCATTTGTCGAGATCATAATAGATATTTTCCAATACAATAGGCTTATTCACAACAATCTCTTCCAGCTCAAGCTTAAGTTTAACATACATGTCTTCGCTTTTGGTCTTTCCTACCGTAGTTACCTCTTCGGTATTAGTGAAATATCCGTCTTTGCTACCAGAAACCGTGTAATCTGAACGGGGATTCAATTTGAATTTGAATTTACCATCTGGACCAGTGATGACAGTTTCTTTTCGTCCGGTAGTTACATTCTTTAATTCCACGACCACACCTTCAACTGGTAACTGGGTACGTTTATTAATGGCAATTCCTTGTAGGGTAAATCGCACATCATTAAAGGTAACTTGATAAATCTGGTCAATCTCGGTATTCTTGGAATCACGATTACTAGAAAGATAACCCTCCGTACCCAGCTTGTTTATCGCAATACCAAAATCATCGAAATTAGTATTGAAAGGGTAACCAGCATTGGTTGGAGCTGATGGCTGGCCGTTGACCATTTCACATCGATAAATATCCAAACCACCTAGCCCATATCCCCCGTCTGAACTAAAGTAAAAAATACTATCATTCCACAAGTAAGGAAACGACTCGTTACCAGCAGTATTTACAGTAGTTCCTAAATTCTTAGGATCGCTCCAAACCCCGTTAACTTTGGTTGTCACATACAAATCACTACCACCGGAACCGCCTGGACGATCGCTGGAGAAATACATGGTATTTCCATCGCCGGACAATGCCGGATGACCACAATTAAATTCTGAGCTATTGAACGAAAGTTCTTTCAAACCCGTCCACAGCGTATCTTTTTTATACAATTGATAAATTTTAAAATTCACCACTTGTTCGGAACTCTTACCAACCTTCTTTTTCACGTAGTTATTGCGGGTTAGATACAAGGTGTCTCCCTTTGCAGTAATAGCCATAGGGCCCTCGTGATAGATACCATTGATGTCGCCTTGAATTTTTTCAGCGGACCCGAGATTTCCATCTTTATCGGTTTTTGCAAAGTATGCATCGAGAAAAGGTCTACCTGTCCACTCGTAAACAGTACGCGAATTCATTTTACCTCGATCGCTCACAAACACGATACCATCCTTGTAATAAGTTGGAGAGAAATTACTCTCCCCGCCTGAATTTACATTGCTTTTTCGTATGTCGTATCGAAGACTATCCATACGCCATTCTTGGACACTGTCGCAACTGATCAACAACATGCGCCCTCTTGCATCAAGATCAGTCTGCTTTTGAAGTACCATAGTAGCGAGTTCATACATACCTGAGCGCATCAGCAAATCGGCATATTGCTGACGTTCAGCAGCGGTAGCTTTTACCGCAGTATCATTGACAATTGCACCATAGTAGGATCTGGCTTTTTCAATATTATTCATTTTGAGATACGCCGCCGCCAACTGTCGTTGAGCGTCTCTTTTATGTCGGCTATCAAGCGCTTTTTCATATTCCTTGACGGCCGATGTATAAGCCATCAGGCTATACAGCCGGTTTCCTTGGCGCATGTGATAACTAGCACATCCGCTCAGCAACATCAGCCCGGCAAAGGCGCATAATAGCACGTTTCCGAAGCTTTTTCGCTGTCTGAAATTCATAGTGTGGTGGGTTAGGTCTGTTGGTTAGGTTGGTTGGAGGTATGACAGTCGAGGATGTTAAAAATACCGCGGCGTCTTGACCTTCATGATATCGTATCCGAAGTCATAGCCCAGCATAAATTCATGCGAACCAGCGCTATAATTCTTGATATCGGTAAATGTGAAATCATAACTGTAACCGATTCTCAATTTACGGGTCAGTTGAAACTCAGTAATAGCAACAAAGGAGTCGCCTGTCCTATAACTACCTCCTACCCACAAGAAGTTTGCAAGTAAAAAGTTCAAGTTAAAATCTGCTTCAACAGGAGCATGATCCACATACTTTACTAAGACGCTCGGCTTCATCACCACATCAGGACTCAGTTCCAGTGCAACACCCGCTGTAGCGAAGTAGTGTCTAACTTGATGTGGAACCACTTCGGCTGTCGTCAGATCAACACTGAGCGACTTAGTAGGGTCATAACTAATAATAGTTGGAACCGATAGACCGCAATAAAATTTATTCGAATAGAGGTAAGCACCTGCTCCTACGTTTGGCAAAAAGCGTGTTGCATTATCACTTGCAAAAACCGGATCACCGCTATCCCAATATTTCAGGTCACTGTTGTTATACGAATAATAACCACCACCAGCGCGCAGGCCGACACCAAGTCGAAGTCGAGAGCCGACGCGCAAATGATAAGCACCATTTAGGTAAGCGTCGGTCCTATCCGTCACGCCGATGTGGTCGTGACTAAGGAGTACACCCCAACCAAAATTAGTAAGCCCTACAGGGCCATGGATACTGCCAACCTGCGTTTCCGGTGCACCATCAAAATTCACCCACTGCTTTCTGTAAAGCAGTGTGCTCATCATGTAGTCTTTGCTACCGGCATAGGCAGGATTTAGCAGTAAGTGATTAAACATGTACTGACTGACAAGAATGTCCTGCTGCGCAGAAGCATGTATTAGTCCTGCCGAAAAGACGGCAACCAGTACCAATTTTTTGTAAATGGATCTCATGGATATGGATAGTGAGAAGAGTGAATTAACTGGAAGAAGGAATTATCGACGGAGATCTACGTATGTATTCTTACGAATATCTTGTCCGACAACTTGGAACACAACGAAGTAGGTTCCTTCAGGGAGTGGCTCACCTTTATTATTCTGGCCAACCCAGTCCGTGTTCATATAATCCTCTTTACTATAGACTTCATTCCCCCATCGATTATAAACTCGGAAGATGTTATCTGGATACTGCCAAAGGCCTTTAATCTCGTAACCATCGTTCTTCCCATCGCCATTTGGAGAAAATGCTGTTGGAAGATCCAGGGTACATTCTCGAGGGTCTGCAATCAAATAATCCGAAGTAGCGCAGAACAGATTAGAGATGGTCCAACGCAAGGTATCAGGGCCATAGATGTAGAAATTGGCAGTTGCGTTTGCGTCAAAAGAATTGTTAAAGGTTGCACCATTTGAACTGCTCCATTCTCCATTGAATCCTGACACTGAATTTGCATTAAGTTGCAGCGGCGTTAGTCCACAAAAGAAAGTATCCGTTCCTGCTGTAGCAACAACATTTCCGTAATTGAAAACACTTACGTTGGCCGTACCGGAACAACCATTGTTATCCACTACCGTCCAAACGAAATCGTTCTGCCCGCTTGCCAAATTAGAGGCATCAGTAGTAGGATCCGTGTTGTTAGCGAACGTAACTTGCGTTGAGCTTGTCACCGTCCATACACCCGACTGACCTGCAGAAAGGGTCGCATTTAGCTGAGCTGTAAAACCAGAGCAAACAATTTGATCGATACCTGCATCTACCGTAATTGGAGAAGGTTGACTTAATGAAACGGTCTGTGTTGCTGTGCAACCATTTGCATCGGTCACAATTAAATTATAATTCCCAGCGTCAATATTACTTAGATCTGGGGTAACGGCCCCACCTGGATTCCAATAGTAATCAAGCGAACCTGTGCCACCTGTAGCGGTTACATCAATGGACCCATCTGAAGTACCATAACAGGTTGGCTGTATAGAACTATTCACAGTAACTACAATAGGTAAGGCATCATCTACCAGAATACCGGCGAAGGATTGAGAGCAATTATTAGCATCCGTAATGGTTACTGAATAATTTCCAGCGGGAAGGTTATTGGCAATCGAATCAGTTCCGCCGATTGGAGACCAGCTGTAGGTATACGGTGCTACTCCTCCACTGATGGAAACTACAGCTGCTATTCCTGTATTATCTCCATTGCAAAGCGTATTGGAAGATAAAACAGCAGCAGTTATAGGGTCAGGCTCTTGAATCGTGATGGTATTGAACGCCTGACAACCGTTGGTATCCGTAACACCTACCGAATAGCCTCCTGGAGCCAAATTAAATGCTGAATCAGTTAATTGTGTAGGAGAAGAATTCCAACTGATGGTAAACGGTCCGGTCGTACCTTGAGGAAACACGACTGCGACACCATTGGCGGAACCATTACAGCTAACATCTGACACAACGGACACAAGGGGTATCGGTAATTCAATATCTGAAACCGGTACTTGCGCGGTGCTTGTACAGCCGTTCTCATCGGTAACCAAAACTGTATAAGGTCCTGAAGGAATATTGCTGATTGTTGAAGCTGTCTCCCCTCCCGGCGACCATAAGTATTGATAACCGGGCGAACCACCCGTTGCACTTACGGAAGCCAATCCATTGGAGGCACTACAATTTGCAGGGTTAGAAGTGCCCGTCAGCTGCAGAGCAGTTGGCTCATTAATTTGTACAGTGTCAGTGCTAACACATCCATTGGTATCCGTTACTTGAACTAAATAGGAACCAGCACCGACCTGTGTGAGTTGATTACTGCTAGATATCGTTGTAAAAGTATCCGGAAGTGCGAACCAATTATACGTATATCCTGAAACTCCACCCGAGACACTGATAGACGAATAACCATCTTGATCTCCGAAACATCGTAAACTAGAAACTGTGTCTACACTTATGGTGATTATGGAACCATTGCTATTGATGACACCGCCAGAGGTAGCAGTACACCCCCTGCTATCGGTAACAGTAACAGTATATGAGCCAGGAGCTAATCCACTTGCTGTATCATTCAAAATTACAGGATTGGAATCCCATGAATACGTGTAACCTGGCGTTCCACCTTGTGGTGTTGCGATGGCTACACCACTGTTTATTCCTGTACAAAGAGAATTCTCCGTAGTGACCACCGTGGACAATATTGGAGGCTCCGTAATTGTAACTTGCTGAGTTGCTGTGCAGCCTACAGCAGTATCGGTAATAACTACGCTATAAACACCCGGAGCAAGACCCGTGACAGAATCAGTGGTTTGTCCACCCGGTGACCACAAGTAAGTCAAAGTAGGACTTCCTGCTACAACTGTGGCGACGCCGTCATTTAAACTATTACACGAAACGTCTGTAGCTTGAATGTTAAAGGTTGGTGAGTTTACAAAGACATTAAAAGCATACGATTGATAGCCATTGTTAGGACAGGCGTTATCGAATACTGTAACAGCAAATGTATGTGGGCTTGGACCAACGTCTGCAGAGGTTGGTGTCCAGCAGAACGTACCTGTAGGATACGGGGAACCAGCGACCGTAAATGTAGCACCGCTAATACCTTGATTCCATTGTAACGATAATACTTGACCGGTGTCCACATCGGATGTGAAAATATCGAAACACAAATTGGTTCCTGGACAAACAGAAGTATCACGCGATGCTCCACCATTGATTCCAGATGCAACAGGTAATATGTTCGTACATGGACGAACGTAAATGGCCATATCACGGATGACACTACCGATCAACAATCCATCGCGGTATTCTTCAACTAATACCGATAAGATACCTACCTCCTGTTGTGTGGGCGTCATAACGATATCACCGCTTCGCGAATCAATTGTAAGTGCAGGAAATGACGTAATAGGATTAGTCGCGGAATAGCCAGGAAGCAACGGAACAGCAAGGCTGTCAGTCTGCAATGGATCTACTAAAGTATATACCAATGAATCTCCATCAGGATCTACAACCCCGTGGTTATAGGTGAATTGCTGTCCCAAACAAACGAACGCAATTGGATTGTTGACAAAGTATGGAGCGTTATTATCATCAAAAAAGTAATTATTCAACGTAGCTGATACATACATGCCTGGATTACTTCCTTGTACGCATGGCTGAGGGGCAACTATGGTTGTTAAGTCACAGTTACGGCAACAATAAGTCCAGCTTATCACCCAGTCTAAGCAACGGGCTGGTAACGTCACGATTCCTCGGTATTTATATTCCTGAATACCTGGAATATTTGAATTAGGGTCTGTACAAGCAGTAGCTTGTGTTGGGCATGGATATGTAATTTCATTTCCAGTTCCGATGACGCGCAACAGCGTATCTGTAAAATAACGACCGCAGGTAACGGATTGAAATTCTATGCCAACACCTATTGGTGCAGGCGAACCCTGACAGTCACGGTAGAAGGTGAGCTCAACCTGATACACGTTTCCTCCCAATGAGGTATAGGTGATATCCGAACCTACCAGGTGGGTAGCTTGAGCTTTTTGACTGAATATTCCGATGGAAGCGGAAATCGTCAAAAACATGACTAAACGCTTTAGTAATGACATCATTTTTAAGATGGGTTAGGTTGTAAAATCGGATTTAGGCTAGACCGGACACTACTTCCGACCTGCCATTTTACTGAAAATCAGTTTAAAGTGTTACAAAGCAAGGATTTGAAATATTAACAAGCATTTTCAAGCGAGAAAGGAAAATCAAAATTTGTTGAAAACCCCAAAAAGCGAGTTTTTAATTCATAAAAGATGTTTTAAACAGCAGAGATGCAATAAAAAGTGTGAAACGACAATTACTTTATACATGAATAAAGCTATTTACAGCATTAATAAGCCTCCATAAAGTGACTTAAAGAAGACACAATCACTCCAAGTACAATAGTTAAGCGTATTTGGCACACCAATCTTGCAGCACCACCAAGCGCCAAACCAAATTAGCATACCGGTTGTCGCCACGCTTGAAATCCGACACCACCTGGTTAGCCAGTTTTGCATCAATAAAATCCAATTTCTTCAAATCACCCTCCAACAAATAAGACAAGGGGCCACGAAGCCATTTAACCTCTCCAGGCGTAACAAAACCCTTTTTATCCTTTCGGGATGCGATAGCTGCCGGAAGAATGCCTCCGAGCGAGTGGCGCAACAGTCTTTTTGTTTCTCCACGATGAATCTTATTGTCGTCCGACAATGAAAAGGCAAACTCTACCAGCCGGTGGTCCAGGAAAGGCACCCGTGATTCAATCGAGAATGCCATGCTATTCCGATCTTCGAATTGAAGTAACGTAGGCAATGATGTAGAGAATGTTAAGTGATATAAAAACTGATTTAATCTAGACCCTTGCTGCTTTGACAAATTAAAAGGCGTATGATGACTCTTACCTAAGAATGGCAGATAGCGTTTATATTCTAATTCATACAGTTTCTGTTCCGTGGAAACTCCAGCTAAGATACTTTTCAGCAAGACATCTCGTTTCTTTGAACCAGTCATGGATTGCATAGCTGTATGAGCTTGCCATTCCTTGTGCATTGCAGAAAAATTCCATCCTTTAAATTTACCACCGATAAGGCGATAAAACGAATGGAGATAGCCACCAAGGTATTCATCACTCCCCTGACCATCCAACAATACTTTAACGTTCTCTTGAGCAGCCAGTCGCATGACGAAGTATTGAGAAATTGGTGACGAACCTGCCAACGGTACATCCGCATGATAAATAGCCCTATCAAATGAAGTTTGTATATCATCATCAGTCGGCTGAAAATAATAAGGCTGAAATTGTGGATACTGATTTAATACTTCGCGAACCCACGGCCGTTCATCAACGGCATTCTCGCCTTCGTAATACACGGTAAATGTTTTGAGCTTTGTCGATGGGAACAATGTTCCTGCAGATGCAGTGATGGCAGAACTATCCAATCCACCACTTAGGCAACTACCTATTTCGACATCGCTGCGCATATGTAGACGTATGCTATCCAAAAATAAGGAACGGAATTGCTCGGCATGATTTTCAAAGCTTCCGGCTTGATGCTGTTTCGTAGAGACGTCCCAATAACGACTAACAGTAATTTGTCCGGACTGTATCAACAGGTTACAGCCAGCCGGTAAGGTTTTTATTTTGTCGTAGTAAGATTCATCACGGTAGGCATTCCATCCTAATTGTAAGCCACGCAGAGCATGATCGATATTCAAAGCATTAGAAAAAATCGGCGAAGGACGTAGTGCTTTATATTCTGAACCGAAATAAAATCGTTCTCCTTCTTGGAGGTAATGGAATGGTTTAATCCCAAAACGGTCGCGCGAGCAAAATAACAAGCGCTTCTCTTCATCCCAAAGTGCCAGTGCCCACATCCCAATAAAATGGTCGACACAGCTGGTTCCGTAACGTCGGTAAGCGGCTAAAATCACTTCCGTATCTGTCTTGGTACGAAACCGATCTCCCAACGCTTCCAGTTGCTGCCGAAGTTCTTTGTAATTATAAATTTCACCATTGAAGACGATAACACTTCCAAAACCACGCATGGGCTGCGTACCGTCGGCACTAAGATCAATGATACTAAGCCGATTGTGCCCCAAAACAACTGGCAAAGACGTCCACGTATCACGGGCATCGGGCCCACGATGAGCAATAGCTTCCAGCATTTGTCCAATCATTGATGGGACCTCTGCCGCAGATAACCGCGGATCAATAAAACCAGCTATGCCGCACACGTCAACAAGATTTTAATTGGTTAAGGACTTCAGCGAGTTGCTTAGCCTGATGGCTTCGCTCGTACGTTGAAACATCGCAACGATGGCGAAGGTCGGTATTCTGTTTCCAACGGCACACCAAGTCTGTCAAATAACTACATAATGTATCCTCATCGTCTCGTTCAAACATCTTTCCCGCACCCGTTTCTGTTAGGATGTGTGCTGCATCGCCATCTGCAGGACCCAAGCCGATGACAGGAATGCCCGATCCCAAATATTCGAACAACTTACCAGTAAGTATTCCTTTTGCATGAACCGTTTTCGGTATCAACAATAACAGTGCGCTTGATGCACACATATAACGGACCGCATCTGCGTGTGACACATGAGGAATAAATTCGAAATGAGCTTCGAACCCGTGTACTTGAATCAATGTTGCAATTGTAACAGAAGGACTGCCAACCATCCGTACACGCCAATTAACATCAGGCATTGTTTGCTTAATCCTTGCCATGACACTAAAAAAAGTAGCGGGATCGTAGTTGTCAGCAATAGTTCCAACATATGTTATACGAAAAACATCATCAGGAGGAATAACATCACTTGGAAAATCATTCCGATCGAAACCATTAGGTATGACATGAAATTTCTGCCGTTCCAATGATAAATCCTTTGCGAGGAATAACTCACGAATAGAGTCGCTGACAACTAAAACAGCCGAACAATTCTTTAGGACATTTATCTCTAACTTTTGATCCTTCCTTTTTGCAAATGGCAAATGTGACATTTCTTGATAGTAATAAATGTCGGTCCATGGATCTCGCAGATCGGCTATCCACTTCAAAGCAGGAAACATTTCCTTCAATTGCAATCCAACCAACTGCGAACTATGCGGTGGCGATGAAATTAATATTGTATCGATTTGTTCCTGACGAATAAGGTGAGCCGCAGACGTAACGGCATGTTTCACCCAACCTACCCGCGCATCCGGAATGAAGAAATTACCGCGAATAAACCGAAGAATTCGTTGCGACCATTTTTCTTTCCGCTGATTGGTAAAACCACCATGTGGAATCTTAGCCTTTCCTGCAGTAAGCACGGAAAGCCATTTCAGGGGCTCAAAGGAGTCTGTTTGTACTACCCGGGTCGCTTGATCAACTTCCAGCAAGAGGGTTGAATCCTGCACCGGGTAGGTGGCTTGGGAAGGGTCAACAGTTACCACAATAGGATCTACACCAAATCGTCGAAGGTATTTTACGAACTTCAAGGAACGCTGGACGCCTGCGCCTCCGCTTGGAGGCCAATAGTACGTGATGTATAGTAATTTATTACCTGCGTTCACTGGGTCACGTGATTATGCACGTTTCTGAATTAGAATTACGTGAATTAATCCTGCCGTTCGTTCTTCATCATCATGGCCTGAATCTGCTTCATGGTATTTGCCATACCACCAGGACTACCATCGAGAAATAAAATATTTCCCTTGCCGTATTCAGCGAAATTCTTGACTGCTTCTGTCCACATACTAAACAGGATCACATTCGTATCCAAATTAGCTTCCTTCATTTCCGCGGCCGCCTGCGACATACCACGTGCTACGGCCTCACGAAAAAGTGCCACCCCTTCCCCACGCAACAATGCAGCCTGCTTTTCTGCTTCAGCAGAAATCTTAATGGCATTACCTTCTGCTTCGGCAGCTTTAGTTTTTGTAATCAATAACGCCTGACCTTCATTTTCAGCGGCAGCTTTCAAATTATTACTGGCTACTACCTTACTCATACTTTCAATAATTGCCTGGTCAAACGTGATCTCATTGATTTGCAAATCCATGAGATGGTAGCCCCATGTTGAAAGTGTATGATCTATCTGGTCTTTTACGTAATCAACGATTTCTTTCCTGGAAGCCAACACCTCCGCCTGACGCTTTGACGCCACAAATGCACGTATACTTCCTTCAATGGTGCGTATCAATGCTTGCATAAGATCCTTTTCACTAAAAAACTTAAAGGCTACTTTTTGGATAGTTTCATCTTCCTGATCGAGAACACTAAAAAGCAGCATTGATTTGAAATATACATTTGCCTGATCATTAGTAACAGCCTGGAATTCCAATTCCACCGAACGATTCTGAATCGAGATGCGCTTATAAACTAATTCAATGAGCGGAATCTTGAAATTCAAACCTGGTTTTAACACTCGTTTATACTTACCAAAGACGGTAATGACGGCAACTGTGCCTTGTTGAACAGTCAGCAAACCGGAAAAAAGCAGAATAAAAGCTAATATGGAAAAGATGATTAAATACATAACCGTTCGATTTATAGGGTTTTCTATTAATTACTTACTCGTTTGCATACCGTCTAACATCACACTAAAACTAGCACTAAGGGAAAGGCTTTGCATCTTTTTTCATCAGCAATCAAGCCAACCACTTATGACTTTTCCGACTTACTTTTCTTATACTCCATGAATCCGACACCCGCCATCATTAAGATCAACAATGCGGAACTTGCCAAGGAAATTTTTTCGCCAGTAGCAATAACAGTTGGCTCAAATTTAAATTCAACAACATGTTTACCGGCAGGAATACGCATACCACGCAAGATGTAATTAGTTCGGAAATAAGGGGTCAATTTTCCATCGACGTAGGCATTCCATCCTTTATCATAATAGATTTCTGAAAACACCGCTAAGCGTTCCGCCGACGAATTGAATGAATACGTCAAATGATTCGGCTGATACGAATTCATGACAATCGAGGAGGTGGAGTCAGGGTTAAATAGGTATCCACGCAATTGATCAGCATAACGTTGATCAACAATCATCGCAGACATTGGATCAAACGATTGTACTGCTACGATTTCAGAATCTGCATTGGGAACAATCCGGTACTGAGGAACCAACCAGGCATTGCCAAGTGAACCGAAATTAGAAATTGGAGCAGCATCTGGATTATAGATAATATATTTAGTGTTGAGCATATTGAGTACCGGTTGTCCGGTAATAGTCTGCATCATTGTTGCATCTTGTTGTTGCATCGCCGTACGAATTTCGGCCAATTCACCAGAGATGCAATTTTCAATCAGCTCCTGATAGCGCTTCATTTTAGCACCATGATAGCCTCCAATAGATTGATGACGATACGATGTCCCGGCATCGTTGAATGTATTCGCGGCGATGTTAAGTACGCGATAGGATCCAGTATCCTGCAGAGTCGCCTGATCAGCAGCGGTCATGGGGAAAGGGTCGGACTCCTGCGCTGAAACCCTTACATAATCGTCACTACCTAAATAGCGAGCATTAACAGTTCCCAGATCGATCAGTATCAAGAACAATAGTCCAAATACAAAGAAATGAGATTTATAACGGAATCGAAGGAAGGACCAGATCAATCCAACAGCAAGGATAAGGAACAATAACGATCGCACAGCGTCCTGTTTCAAAATGGCCATCCGGGCTGTAGTAATACCCTCGAAAAATCCATCAATCACATCCTGCCCTATATTTTTACCTTGAACTGATTGGACTACTTGATCATATTCTGTTTGCGTATAAAAAGAAGTGAACGTACTTGGTGATATGGCGATGAGTAAAGAAAGCACGACAACGATTCCCATGGCATACATTACTTTCTTACCATGTTGCTTCCAGAAATCCTGTTCGCGCACCATTACATCAATCACATACACAGCCATTAATGGGACGGCAAATTCAGCGATTACCAAAATCATGGCAACAGCCCTGAACTTATCATATCCAGGGACATGATCCAGAAAGAAATTCGTCAAGCCCATAAAATTCCTGCCCCAACTAAGCATGAGAGACAGGATAGTAGCACTGAGCAGCCACCATTTGACAGGACCTTTGAGTATGAACAAGCCAATCACAAACAGCAATAATATAATAGCACCGATATAAACCGGACCTGAAGTAAAAGGCTGATCACCGAAATAAGCGCCGAAGCCACCAACATTTTCACGGTAATTGGAATCGACTTCTTTCAAGACATCTTTGTGATTCTTGGAAATAGGTTCACTGGCACCGCCTTTGAAACCTGGAACCAATAAGGTAAAACTCTCTCCCACTCCGTAACTCCAATCGGTGATATAATCACGATTGAGTCCAGTGGTCTTATTCTCCTTTTCACTCGTCAATTCGGAAGGCCCCCGGGTGGAATACTTGGAATACTCTTGTGTTGCCCACAAATTAGTAATGTTGGACCCAGCAGCTAACACCGCCATTAGCGCCATTAAACCTACCGCTTTAAAAAAATATGGCAGTCGCTTTTCCAATATGGCTTGTACCAATTCGGCAACTCCAAGCAGCACCAGCATAAGCAACAAGTAATAAGTAATCTGCAGGTGATTGGCATATAACTCCAACGCTAATGCAATACCGGTAATCGCTGAGCCAAGCCACAGTCTTCCACGGAAGGTCATCAATACACCAGCAACGACCGGTGCCATATAGCCGATGGCATGTGCTTTGGAATTGTGTCCAGCTTCAATGATGATGAAGAAGTAACTACTGAAAGCAAAGGCGACCGCACCCAATACCGCTACTTTTGGATCGATTCGCAAAGTGATCAATAGAAAATAGAATCCGAGCAGGTACAAAAAAACCAAGTTGGCAGGCGATGGCAATCCTAGCATCAGCGCTTTGTTCAGATACTGTACCAGATTAGCGTGATAGACGGCCGAAATTTGATAGGCCGGCATACCGCCGAACATGGAGTTGGTCCAGTAGGTTTGCTCACCCGTTTTCTTATTGAAATCGGTGATCTCCTTTGACATCCCTTTCCAATTATTGATATCCGTTTGCTTCATCTCCTTGCCCTGAAACAAGGGCTGAAAAATGAAAAACACGAGCGCCAGGAAAAACAGCACGGCATAGAGATGCGGGAGATACTTTTTCATAGAACAATTATATGTAGCTAAGGTGCGAAATTTTAGGTGAATATTCCATTCAGCCAACCAGTAATCCTTGAACCGTTAATGGCGGTTATTTCAACTCTTCGTAATCCACATACTCTCCTTCTTCCTTAAGTCCCTTTTGCTTGGCCGATTGATCAACTGTTACCGTTCCCTCCGGCTTACGAGGTACCTCCTGCCTGCGCCTAAAATCATCCGCAGCCTTAGTGAATGAAGAATATGCTTGAAAGTAGACTACTCGACGTAGAAATCCGAATAGGACAAAGCCAACCACCAGGGTAATTACAAATTCGGTTAAAGACATTTAGTTTCGGGATTGAATCAACGAGATAGGTAGAGATTACGTTCTCCATATACTTTTTGAAAGAAATCATCCTGCAAGTCGTCAATGAAGTAGATGGCTTCTCCAGTAGATTTCATTTCAGGACCTAGCTCCTTGTTCACATCCAGGAATTTCTCGAAAGAAAATACAGGCACTTTGATAGCGTATCCTTCCTTGCGCGGCGAGAACTTGAAATCTCCAACCTTTTTCTCTCCCAACATTAGCTTGGTGGCATAATTGACATACGGTTCATCGTAGGCCTTTGCTATGAACGGAACGGTGCGGGATGCACGAGGATTGGCCTCGATGACATAAACGATTTCATTCTTGATAGCAAACTGAATATTGATCAATCCTTTTACCTTCATCGCACGCGCGATCTTGTAGGTAATCTCTTCGATTTGACGAATTACATGATCCGGCAAGTCAAATGGAGGCAACACTGCATTGCTATCACCACTGTGAATACCAGCCGGTTCGATGTGTTCCATGATACCAATGATGTAGGCATTCTCTCCATCACAAATAGCATCAGCTTCCGCTTCAATGGCCTTCTCCAGGAAATGGTCCAGCAAGATTTTATTATCCGGAATATCCTGAAGAATTTTGACAACGTGTTGCTCCAACTCTTCTTCGTTGATCACAATTTTCATGCTCTGGCCGCCCAAGACATAAGAAGGGCGCACCAGCAACGGAAATCCAAGTTCTCTGGAAAGGGTAATAGAATGTGATGCATCTTCCACTACACCAAATTTCGGATATGGAATACCTAAATCACGCAGCAAGGTAGAAAATCGGCCACGGTCTTCAGCGAGGTCCAGCGACTCAAAGCTGGTACCTATTATCTTGATGCCATACTTATCGAGTTTCTCTGCCAATTTAAGAGCAGTTTGACCTCCTAGTTGAACGATGACTCCGACAGGATTTTCGTGTTCAATGATTTCATAAATGTGTTCCCAGAAAACCGGCTCGAAATAGAGCTTGTCCGAGATATCGAAGTCCGTAGAAACCGTTTCTGGGTTACAATTGATCATGATAGTCTCGTACCCGCATTCCTTAGCTGCTAGAACACCGTGCACACAACTATAATCGAATTCAATGCCTTGTCCAATTCGGTTCGGACCAGATCCAAGAATGATGACCTTTTTCTTGTCGCTGGGAATAGACTCATTTTCTTCATCAAACGTGGAATAGTAATAAGGGGTCATGGCTTCGAACTCTGCCGCGCAGGTATCAACCATTTTCCAGACACGCTTGATTCCAAAGT
>CANIAS010000034.1 GCA_947465495.1 Candidatus Pollutiaquabacter sp.
AAAGTCTATCAACGCCAATCAGTGAAATGGTGGCATCAATTACAGATTCTATTCGTGACATCAATTACGGTCCAACGTCCTTCATTTATACCTCGAAAATTATTGATGAAACAGGGAACACATTGCTTTCATCACCTCCTTCTTCACTTTCCGGCACTTCAAACTCCATAGTTACGTTCAATACCTCCTTGAATGGATTTAGTTATCCTTCTACAGCTGCCAGTCGTGCGGAATTTTTGATGAAGAACTATGTCACCATTACCGGATCGCAGTCTAATCTTTACAACGACACGGTTAAATACCATCAGGTATTCGATAATTATTACGCCTACGACGATGGATCCGCAGAAGTAGGATATGGCGTGACTGGAAACTCGGGCGTTAAGTTTGCCTACAAATTTGATATCAAAAAGGCTGACACTTTGCGTGCGCTCGACATCTATTTCAACCCAACCGGAGTGGATGTTTCCACCGAGCTTTTTCAATTGACGGTCTGGGATCAATTGAGTGTTTCTGGAAATACAGATCATGTTGTATACCGGGAAATCAACCAGCGTCCTTACAACATCGACTCTACCAATGGATTCGCACGATACATCCTTGATACGGCACTTGCTGTGGATGCAGGTCCGATTTGGGTTGGATTTATTCAGAATGACCCTTCCCTGCTGATTGGCGTCGGATTAGATCGCAACACCGATAACCATCAGAATATGTTCTATCAGGTGGATGGATACTGGTATGCATCAAGCATTCAGGGTTCGTGGATGTTGCGGCCGGTATTTGGCGATCCGATCACCGGTCCTATTGGAGTCAGTGAAATATCTCGTATTACTTTACCTTTCGACCTATACCCTCAACCTGCTCAAGACCGCATCATAGTTTCAGGTATTAATGGTTCATCGTCCACTACGTACGATTACCTCATCCGTCACTTCACGGGGGCGGAAATTCGAAAAGGCACCTACAATGGGGAAATATCGACTACTGATTTACCAAGTGGCGTATATCTTTTGACCATTACGGATGTCCGCAACGGAACATCCGGCACCAAATTGATGATGATCCAACGTTGATCATCTGATTACCATTTTATACCTACTTCATGCTACCTAATGACATCGACATCACCGATCAGGACGAATTGTACGAACACCATCGGATCGTCGTCGATAAAGGTCAGGCGCCTTTGCGCATTGATAAATTTTTAATGAATCGGCTGGAAGGTGTTTCCAGGAATAGAATCCAGCAAGCTTGCGACGCAGGTTGCATATTGGTAAATGGAAAAGAATCTAAGTCGAGCTATAAGGTTCGTCCCTTGGATCAGATTCAAATCGTATTACCGGAACCAGTAAAAGAGTTCGAACTCATTCCCGAGAATATCCCGATTAACATCGTACACGAAGACGAAGATGTAGTAGTGTTAAATAAAGAAGCAGGGCTGGTGGTACATCCCGGGGTAGGTAATTACACCGGAACCTTAATGAATGCGCTCGTCTACCATTTTGACAACCTGCCCACCAAAGATGATTCGCTTCACCGCCCCGGGCTCGTGCATCGCATCGACAAAAACACCTCAGGGTTGATGGTCATTGCAAAGAGCGAACGAGCCATGGCTTCTTTGGCTAAAGAATTCTTCGAACGTACCATCGACCGTAATTACCTCGCTCTGGTTTGGGGCGACTTCAAAGAAGACGCTGGAACCATTACCGGCAATGTGGCTAGAAGTTTAAAGGACCGAAGGATCATGGATGTTTATGAAGATCCTTCCATCGGCAAGCATGCAGTTACCCATTATCAGGTGGTGGAACGATTCGGTTACGTTACATTGGTACGATGTAAATTAGAGACTGGCCGCACCCACCAAATACGGATCCACATGAAGTACATTGGCCATCCGTTGTTTAACGACGAATCTTATGGCGGTGACAAAATCCTGAAAGGAACAACGTTTACAAGGTACCGTCAGTTCATCGAAAATTGCTTTAAACTAATCCCACGTCAATCGCTGCATGCAGCGACTTTAGGATTCAAGCATCCAACGACAGGTGAACGGCTCTTTTTTGATTGTCCACTACCTGCCGATTTCAGCGAAGTGCTCGAAAAATGGAGACACTATGCCAAGCATAAAAACACCCACGAAGAGGAATAGCGGCTTACGCAGTTTCTGAGGAATAATCCTTGATGACATTGTAAAGCGTATCGCGCTCAACAGGGGTTCTCCCGCTGCCGCGAATAAGTTGAACTAAATCAACGGTTGACAACGAAGGCGACTGCTCCTCTGCTCCTGCCATAGAATAGATTTTAGTAGAATCATCGATAGTTCCATCCAAATCATCGACACCGTAGGCTTGCAAAAGTTGAGCGGTTTGTCGACCTATCATTGGCCAATAAGCCTTCACATGTTGGAAGTTATCCAAAAAGACGCGTGCAATTGCATAGCAACGAAGATCCTCGGTAACATTTACTTCAGGCACCTCGGACATTTCATTGTTCTTATTTCTAAACTTTAATGGAATGAACGTATTGAATCCACCGGTGCGGTCTTGTAATTGTCGCAAGCGGTCCATATGGTCGATGCGGTGACCATAATCTTCCACGTGGCCATACAGCATGGTAGCATTGGAATGCATCCCGAGGCGGTGAGCCGTTTCATGAATCTCCAACCATTCTTCGGAAGTGCATTTATCACCACAAATGGAAGCACGAATTTCTTCATCAAAGATCTCAGCACCGCCACCCGGTAACGAACCCAGACCCGCGGCTTGAAGGTACTTCAAACCTTCTTCCACATTCATTTTTGCTTTACGGAACATGTAATCCAACTCCACTGCAGTGAACGCTTTTACATGCAGGTCAGGGCGGTGAGCTTTAATCTTTCGTATTAATTCAGCGAAAAACTCCAGCGTCATCTTAGGATGCACACCTCCAACGATGTGAACTTCTGTGACATGCTGACCATCATAGGCCTTCACTTTATCTAACATTTCCTCTTGCGTGAGCTCCCACCCTTCTTCCCGATCCTTCAGTGTCCTGCTGTATGAGCAGAAATTACACGAGAACACACAGACATTGGTAGGCTCTATGTGAAAATTACGGTTGAAGTAGGTATTATTTCCATTTTTAAACTGACGGACTTCGTTGGCTAATGCTCCAAGAAAACCAAGGTCGGCACACTGGTACAAATGGAGTGCGTCTTCAACAGCAATGCGTTGACGATCCATGACTTTAGTAGCGATGGAACGTAAAAGAGGGTCTATTTCCTTGTTATGTAGGTAATCGGCAATGGAGGTTGAGTACATGGGGCAAAAATAGTCAATATCTGTGGTCTGATTTCGTTATATTTTTAGGATAGCTGATTAGAATCAGTCGCCTAAAGTGAAGGATTTTGAACCAGGTTACTTAAATTTGTGAGAATGTCAGCACCATTACGCATATTGTTGGTAGAAGATGAAGAACACCTACTGGAAGCCATCAAGCTCAATTTGGAGTTGGAAGGCTACAAGGTGGTCACTGCCGTTACCGGCCATGACGCATTGCGGTTAGCAAAGCAAGAACGTTTCAACCTCGTCATTCTTGATGTCATGCTTCCAGGGCTGGACGGGTTCAGTGTGTGCGAGTCGATTCGACTTCATAATACGGTCGTCCCGATACTGTTCCTTTCTGCCAAAAACACGGCTGAGGATAAGGTCATTGGATTAAAACGTGGCGCAGACGATTACCTTGCTAAACCATTCAACCTGGAAGAATTCCTTTTACGAGTGCAGGTACTCGTCAGACGAGGAATGAATCAAGATGAAAAAAAGGAGTTGGATGAAAATTATCGTTTTGGCCAAAATGAGGTCAATTTCCGAACCTATGAAATAAAGGATAAAGACGGCCAGCGGAACACCTTGACAAAAAAGGAAATCGCCTTGTTAAAGTTGTTAATTGAGCGTAAAAACGAGGTGGTTTCGA
Organism: Candidatus Pollutiaquabacter sp.; assembly: GCA_947465495.1. Lineage (GTDB taxonomy): Bacteria > Bacteroidota > Bacteroidia > AKYH767-A > 2013-40CM-41-45 > Pollutiaquabacter. The sequence continues at coordinate 3,958 of CANIAS010000034.1, forward strand.
GGGAACAGATTCTTGAAACAGTATGGGGATATGATATTTACCCTTCCACGCGAACTGTAGACAATTTTATATTGGCCTTTCGCAAATACTTTGAAAAAGATCCTAAAAACCCGGAATTCTTCCATTCCATTCGAGGGGTCGGTTATAAATTCGTACACCTTCATTAACCAACATATCTTAGAATTTGGCCAAAAATTCATATTAACCTCCTTTTTTATAGCTTATCTTGTCGCTTCTAATCTAAAATCGTACCCATGAAAAAAATAGTACTCGCCCTCAGTTTGGCAGTAGCTTCACTTTTCTCCTTCAATGCCAATGCCACTGCCGGAAGAACATGCGGAAGTATGGATCATCTATCCCAGCAAAAGATCAATGATCCGGGGCTGGAGCAGCGCATGAACGACATCGAAAATCAGACAGCTGCCTATGTTGCCCAGCAACAATCAAAGAATGCCAACCGGATGAACTCAGTGGTCACCATCCCGGTGGTTTTTCACATCGTTTATAGTTCAACAGCGCAAAACATTTCTGATGCACAGTGCATCGCGCAGCTTAATCAGCTCAACCTCGACTATGCTAAATTGAATACCGATGCATCGTTGATTCCTTCAACGTTTAGCTCAGTAGCCGCAAACACCAATATTCAGTTTTGTCTTGCTCAACGTACTCCAACTGGTGCTGCAACGACCGGTATCGAGCGTCGTCTGACCACCACCACCTCTTTCAGCACCAATGACAACGTAAAGCGTTATGCGAATGGCGGACTAGATGCGTGGAACTCCAGCAATTATTTGAACTTGTGGGTATGTAACCTGAGCGGTGGCGTTCTTGGCTACGCACAATTTCCAGGTGGAAGCGCTACAACCGACGGTGTCGTGTTGCTTTACTCTTCCGTGGGCAGCATGTTAAGTCCAACATCCGGAGCTCCATACAATCTCGGTCGTACTGCTACCCACGAGGTTGGTCACTGGTTGAACCTTCGCCACATTTGGGGCGATGCCACCTGTGGTGATGATCTTGTAGGTGACACGCCGTTGCACAATACCGCAAACTATGGTTGTCCTGCAGCTGGTCATCGCAGCACGTGTACTGGCACCCCTATCGAAATGACCATGAACTACATGGACTACACGGACGATGCATGCATGTATATGTTCTCTGCAGGCCAGTCTACCCGTATGAATGCGCTCTTCGCCACTGGCGGAACTCGCGCAAGTATGCTTACCTCTCAGGGCTGCACCCCACCATCCGGATGTGGTTCTCCAACCAGCGTAACCAGTTCCAATGTAACTGGAACTTCCGCTACATTAGGCTGGGCTGCCGTCACAGGTGCTAACTCTTACACCATTCAATATTGCATATCAGGAACCACCACCTGCACTAGCACTACTACAACCAGTACTACTGTGGCATTGTCTGGCCTTACTGGAGGCACCACCTACACCTATTCCATTCAGGCTTCTTGCACGGCAGGAACAAGTACGGCCACCACAGGATCTTTTGCAACCCTTGCTACCTCTTGCGGAAATCCAACTGTAAACGCTGCTTCCGGAATTACTAGCGGTGGAGCTACACTTTCCTGGACTGCAGTTTCAGGTGCAGTCAATTACTCTGTTCAATACCGCCTTTCTACTGCAACAGCATGGACGACGGTAACATCTAGTTCAACCAGCACCACCTTATCCGGACTCACCGCCAACGCTTCCTATGCTTGGCAAGTTGCTGCAAATTGCAACGGACTTTCAGGCACCTACGTGGCTGGTACTAATTTCACGACGTTGGCATCAACTACCTGCGTAGATTTGAATGAATCTAACAATACAACCGCCACCGCTAAGGTAATTGCCACCAATACAAATATTTCAGGTGCTATTTCCAGCGGAACCGACAAAGATTATTTCAAATTCACCACCGTTAGCCCTAACACTAAGATTAAAATTGATCTAACCAATCTGCCTGCAGATTACGACATGAAACTGTATAGTTCCAATGGCACAACAACCTTGACAACGGCTGCTAATGCTGGAACCGCCAGTGAATCCATCATCCGCAATGTAACTACTGCCGCTACCTATTACATTCAGGTTTACCCATTTTCTACAGCTTCTACCGGTTACAATGCAAACGTCTGCTACAATCTGCGTGTCAACGTAGGAAGCGTTAACTACCGTTTGAATCAAGATGGAACGATGGCGGAAGAGATGGAAACACCGATGAACCAAATGGTATTATATCCAAATCCAGCTCAAAACGAAGTAAATGTCATTCTGAATGCTGATGATAATAGCACGATGAATCTTTCAATCTACGACATGGTTGGAAAACTAGCTTCCAGTCAGCAAGTCAATGTAAATGCCGGCTTCAACAAGTTCAACGTGGATGTAACTTCCCTGAACAAGGGTATCTACTTCGTTGAACTCTCCAACAACAACGACCGTCAGGTAAAGAAGTTAATCATCGGACAATAATCTAATTTAACCGACACGAAAAAGGCGACCGATTGGTCGCCTTTTTTTATGGCTATTTTTAAGATTGAATTATTTATGCTCGGGCGAAGGCAGGATAAAATCAATTGGCAGAACATATTGAATAGATGCCGGCTTTCCTGCAATTGTTCCAGGCTGCCATGCTGGCATGGAATTAACCATGCGTAAGGCCTCATCATCGATGGCCTGATTGATGCCACTTAAAATACGCGCATCAGTTACTTTACCATTTTGATCAACTTTGAATCCAACAAACGTGCGCCCTTGAATGCGTGATAGAAGCGCGTCATTGGGATACTTCAGGTTCCGTTGAATAAATTGCTCCAAGCTATCGGAGCCCCCCGGAAACTCCGGCTGAGTTTGAACAACTGAAACACCAAAACCCTTCTGAACCTTTCCGGAGTTTTGAGCCACACAAAATACACTCAACGAAGTAGCTGTTAGCGCTAGTGCAATCGACCGATGAATTTTGCTCATGGTATAATGAATTGAATTTCAGTTGGGCAAATATCTAAAAAGTAATTAATATACGTCATTAACCTTGGTAGCCGGCACCTTCTGGTTTGATGGTAGTGGCCATCTTAGCAGTCAGATTACGTTCGCCCTTTTCAATGATAATCTGGTGTAAGCGCTCGACAACGTGCAATGTGGCCGGACAATAAGCGATGTTCTGCTTATGGGTACCACTGATGTAGAGTTTAAAATCCTTGTTTTGAGTATGCGGAAAACCACGACAATCATCCGGACGTACCGGATAAATGCTGCATTTTTTATCCGCTTTAAGGAATTGACAAGGAGTCTTTCGGTTCATATAATCCCCGATCTCATCCTTATACAAATATTTGTCGTAATACTGTTCAAACGACATTCCCAAATGCTTGGCAATACGCTTTACATCGCTCTTTTTGTAGGTCGGCGACATAACAGTACAGCAATTGGCACATTCCAGGCAATCAATCTTTTTGAATGCTTCTTTATTCAACGCAATTGCTAAAGAATCAAGTCCCCGAACCTTTCGCTGAATCAATCCTCGCAGGAAGGTGGTATAGGTCGGGTACTTTTTCTTTTTGGACTTTAGGTATTCTTTCGGATTCATATTCTTATTACAAACAAGTACGAAGATAGATAACCGACGCAAATTGCCAACTTTTTGAAGCCTTTATGCATCTTGAAATACTAACAATTAAAAAAGCGACCTAATACCGACAACCCATCCCGGCGAACTCAATTTTCCATTCCTGTACGAAGAATAGGCCTGAATGCGGAAAACATTCAATTTCTCAAATCCAGCACCGAACTCAATGATCCCATCCTGGTCCTTCACATGGACTGCATGCAGACTTACTATTTCATCCAGTTTAAGCTTGCGCACGAGTGGAATCTTATTCAAGATGAATCCATTGAAGTGCTGTTCTCCATGCAGTTCCCAGTAGGGCTGAACGGTACTGTAGGAATAATAATCCAAACCCATAAAATCATCAATACCAAAGCCCGAAAACACCGTACGGTTCCCATTGAAATGGAAATAATCCATAAACTGAACATTCTTCTGAGTCAAAAACTGACCACCTCCTACTCGGTAGCGAAAATCACCGAGCATTCCAAGGTAAAGCTCATCCTGCAAATGGATTTTTAATTCGTCAAAGTCAACGGAATTATCGTTCAGCATAAATGCCTTCTTGTAGTCTACCTCCAACTTGGGCCACTTACTGCTTCCAATAAATTTACCATCCGGTCGAGTGACATATCGCTGACCAAAACGAATTTCTGCCTTTGCCTGAAGTGTGAGCGAATGATGACTACTAAAAACTATCGTATCACCGTTATTCATAACCGGAGCATTCCCTGTATACTCGCGCGAATTACGAGAGAAAGAAAATTCCGTGGTGTTTTCTAATGGGCGGCGATTGGCGTACTGCCCGGTGAGTGTCATTTTAAACCCATTAAACCATTCTGATTGATGAACTACGCGAAAAAAATCCTGAGCATAGATCTTCATATAATTCTCCTTTGCCGCTAATGAATAAAATGTGTTAATCAATGGAGTGATGGGATTTCGATCGTTGAATTGCAAAACGGCAGAACCTGCCTGACAACGGATGGAGGCTAACTTAAACGGGTTGTATTTATAAACCCCCTCAACGGTCGAGTACCATTTGTAATCAGAAAACCCATAGGTAAGGTCTGCAGACAGCGCATATTCCCGTCGATCATCACGGCCCAATTGATGTTGATACTTGCCTTTTAAAGAGGTGTTCCAACCCTGCACGGTATTGAATTGCAAACCAGTTATAGGAGAACTGATGGACCAATCGTCACTTTTAAAACTGTTGTGGTGTCGGTATCCAGTCAGTAGAGACGTTGCTTTAAATTTATTCATCTGATGATCTAACGAATCTTGGTATGGCTTTGAATCAATCACCAGTTGTACACTGTCACTATGGATGTAATCCTTTTGCTCTGAGGAGGTCAAAGGCACTGGCCGTGTGAGAGACCAGTAAGTTGAGTCTTTATTATTGGCAAACGACTGAACCTGCAAAACCTCTCCGGAAAAATCCTTAGACTTCAAAGAAGAATGAACATTGTAGGAACTGAATACCCCCACGATATCTCCAGATCCTTCAAAACCAAAAATACCAAAATGGAAATCAAGGTGGTTGCTAAATGGCATCCAGGTATCACGATCAACCTTCAAATACGATTGCCTAATTCTAAAAGTATCGACAAACTGTAGCTGCTGATCCTTCGTGATAAATAAGTCAGCACTGTGAATTCTCCAACTGCCATCCACCAAATAAATTGTTCCACTGAAAACAGGATCAGTTGGTCGCCGAGGAATAACACTGATCTTGTAGATCAATTCTTCATTTTCCATAAATGAACCTTCCAGCCTAAACTTATAGGAGAAAATAGAATTAGGTGCGATTGGAGAAATAATACCACGAGGGGCAAGACCGCCAAAGGAAATCAATGCTTCATAGAATGAAAACTTGACCAGGTCTGCGCCGCGATTAAAACTATACGCACGGGGTTCACCACTTACTTTGCTGGAGATCATTTCTTCCTTGATATGATCTGGATGCAATATGGCTATTTTCGAAACCGATTCTGAGAGATAGATGATCCCTGTGGATGTATCTAATTCATTTCCAATTTCCACTTTTTGACCCATGAATTTTTTCGGATAACGGGTCAAGCGCTGCGTGGATTTCACGTACGATTCGCAAGTGTAAGACTCAACCTGACGCAAGTAACGAGTCCGCTGCTTTTGCGCCTTACGAATAATTTCAAAAGCGGGATCTTCAGCATCTGATCGAACCACCAGTTCCTTGAGCTGATACGATTCTGCCGATAGCTTAACATCCAATTGTACATCAGCATCCACCAGCTTGACTTTTTCGACATATTGTTTGAACCCAATCATGGAGAACACCAAGTCATACTCTCCGGCAGGTAATTCAATAGAGAATCGACCTTCTATATTTGAGGTAGTTCCATTCGAAGTACCTTTTACCAAAACGGTAGCGAAAGGAAGAGGACTACCGGATTGTTCCGATATCTGACCTTCGACTCGAAAAGCTACCGATTGATGACAATACAGCAGCAGGATAATCCACAACTTATCTCTTAAGATCCCTGACATAGAAGTCGGTCAACGATTCAACAAAGGAATTCCAAGAGAATCGAGCTCGTGCATCAAGAACACCTCGTGCCAGTGAGACTTCCCGATCATTTTGATAAAAATCCACGATAGCTTCAGCAATAGCAGCTGCATCAACAGGAACCACATAGCCATTTTTTTCATGATCTACGATTTCGGAAAGTCCGCCGACATCCGTCACTAGCATCGGTCGCCCAAAATGGTAGGCGATTTGGGTGATGCCACTTTGCGTGGCTGTGCGATAGGGCTGTACAATCATATCGGCCGCACAAAAGTAGTATTTGATCATGTTGCGGTCGATGAACGAAGCATCGATACGTACCACATCCTGGAGTCCAAGACGTTGGATCTGATCCCGATATGGTTTTTCATCTTCGTAGAATTCACCTGCCACAAGTAGCTTAACATTGAAACCACGAAGCCGTGTATCGGCCATTGCTTCAATCAAGAGGTCGAGTCCTTTGTAGTGACGAATAAATCCAAAAAACAAGATGTAGCGGTCACTCTCCTTCAACTTTAATTGCTGACGAGCCGAGGCCTTACTCACCACCTCTCCGAAAATATCGTATACCGGATGTGGCAGGAAAATCTTTTTATTAGTCTTTGTGAATTTTTCCAAATCTTTCAAGACTGCGCGAGACATTGTTATAAAACCATCGCACGATTTCACGAAGTAGCTTGTAAGCAACTCGTCACCTAATCGTTTTTCGTGCGGAAGCACATTGTCCGTAATGGCTAAAATTGGAATTCCTTTTTTTCGGAGTTGACGAGCAATGGTACCCAACGCTGGCGCCATGAAAGGTAGCCAATAACGGATAATAACCAGGTCGGGACTGATGGCCGCAATTTGTTGTGCTGTGGAGTACCAGCTGATTGGATTTACCGAGCTAATGGTTGAACGAATATCTAATCCGGCAGGCAGCTCACCTTGTGTAACCTGCGACTTACCGGGAAATAGGATACCAGGATATTGGAGATAAAAAGAAAAGAGCGTTACACGATGACCTACGGCATCGAGCGATCGGGCCAATGCTTGATTGAAATCGGCAATACCGCCCCGCAGTGGATGTGCCGGACCGACCAGGGCAATCTTCAAGGACGTATTAGATCCGGAACGGGACTCGTTCATCGTCAATGAATCAGAGGTGCATTTTACTATCGATCTGATAGCGATTGCGATCGGGTGAATTACGGGCAATCATTTCGCCCAGAAAACCAGCCAGGAATAATTGAGTTCCGAGCACCATCGTGGTAAGGGCGATGTAAAACGAAGGACGGTCTGTTATTAGTCGTGCCGGATAGTTTTGGTATACAGCATAAAGCTTACTCATGCCCAAATAACCAGCTACCAGAAATCCAATGAAGAACATGATAGTTCCCAGCATACCAAATAGGTGCATCGGTCGCTTTCCAAAGCGGGAGACAAACGTAATAGAAAGTAAATCGAGAAAACCGTTAATGAAACGTTCGAGTCCAAATTTGGTTATTCCGTATTTGCGAGCACGATGCTCCACTACTTTCTCTTTGATTTTACGGAAGCCGGCCCATTTAGCAATGACTGGAATATAACGGTGCATTTCACCGTATACTTCAATGCTTTTAACTACTTCTTTACGATAGGCCTTTAACCCGCAGTTAAAATCATGCAGGGTATTTATTCCAGACATTTTCCGTGTAGCCCAATTGAAAAACTTAGTGGGTATGGTTTTAGAAATTGGATCGTAGCGTTTTTGTTTCCAGCCCGAAACTAAGTCGTTCTGTTCGTCTACAATCATCTTGTACAATCCCGGAATCTCGTCCGGACTATCCTGCAAGTCTGCATCCATAGTAATGACCACTTGACCGGAAGAAGCCGTGAAGCCTTCTTGAAGGGCTGCGGACTTGCCGTAATTACGGCGAAAACGAATGCCTTTTGCATTTGGGTTAGAGGCTCCTAGTGCGGAGATGACTTGCCAGGAATTATCCTTACTGCCATCATCCACAAAAATGATTTCATAGGAATAACCGTGCTGCTGCATTACACGTACAATCCAGTCGTGCAATTCACGCAGCGATTCGTCTTCGTTGTAAAGAGGTATGACGATTGAAATATCCACGGGAAACTATTAACCAAGATTTGAATCAAAAGGGGAAGCCTCACGTTTTGTGAAAACAGAAACGATTAGGGATAAGATTAATCCAACAACTGCAGAACCGACAAGTCCGAATACGAAAAGCCAAATTGGCGTTAAGAATTGCCGAGAAATTTCAACTGCCTGCTCAACTTGATCATCGGGTAATCCGTTCTCAATCATTTGCTGACGGGCTGTATCCAGGATACGTTCTGTCATGGCTGGATCAATCAAGGTAAATAAAACAATGGAAAAGACGCCAACAATAGCACCACCAAAAACCGAAATAAGGATTCCAGTACCTACGGATTTTCCGTATGAAATATACCCTCCAAGATCTTCATCACGATGACTTTTAATTGCCATGGTCATGAAAACCACCAAAAGAATGTAATTCAGTAGTGTGGGCAATTTGGATTGCATATCAGCACCCAACATGTAGGAGATGAACATGACCAACACATTAGCAAGTCCATAATAGGCGCCATACATCATGGCAACATTCATCCGTGTGCGCGGAGATTCCATAGCGATAGATTATACTGCAAACCTACTCCAAATCCTCTAAAACAGCAATCTAGGCGCCTTGTACAAGTTCCTAATTTTCAACATCATGAATGAGCAGTAAAACCGCTTGATTTATAGGTAGAATATGTATCTTTGTCGCACGGGTAAGTCCTATACGACCAGCTCCTGCCAACCTCCCCAGGCCGGGAACGGAGCAAGGATACGCGGTTGAGCGGTGCGATATAGAAAGCTTACCCGTATTTTTTTCAACTTTTTGTCCATGTTACCAACGGTCATGGACATGCCTTGCGGGAATCACCTATTTTTACGGTCTACGAACCCCTAACCTCTTCTCCCCATGAAATTCTTCATCGATACCGCAAACCTTTCCCAGATCCGCGAAGCACAGGACCTCGGTGTATTAGACGGAGTCACGACCAACCCTTCGCTGATGGCTAAAGAAGGTATTACTGGGAGCGATCGCATCTTGAAGCATTATGTGGATATCTGCGAAATTGTTACTGGCGACGTAAGTGCCGAAGTCATCGGAACAGACTACAACGACATCATTGCTGAAGGTGAACACCTGGCCTCATTACACAAACAGATCGTTGTAAAAGTACCTATGATCAAGGACGGTGTGAAGGCTATCCGTTATTTCACTGATAAAGGCATCCGAACCAATTGTACGCTCGTCTTTTCTCCCGGCCAAGCTCTCCTGGCTGCTAAAGCTGGAGCTACCTATGTTTCTCCTTTCTTGGGCCGATTAGACGACATCAGCTTTGATGGCATGGAGCTGATCCATCAAATCGTACACATTTACCGCAACTATGGCTATAGTACGCAGGTGCTTGCAGCATCCATCCGTAATCCGTTGCATATTGTAAAATGTGCAGAAGCTGGCGCAGACGTAGCGACGTGTCCCTTGTCGGCTATACTTGACCTACTCAAGCACCCATTGACCGACATTGGTCTCGCCAAATTTCTTGCGGATGCCAAAAAGGTACAGGAGTCTGTCGCCAAATAACTTCAACGATCTTGCTGTTACGTATCTACCCAGACAACATTAACGAACGGCACCTCCAAAAAGCCGTTGACGTATTACGGGCAGATGGCGTCATTGTCATACCCACAGACACGTTATATGCTTTGGCCTGCGACATTCGCTCTAGCAAAGCTTTTGAAAAAATACAACGACTGCGTAAAATGAAAGAAGGGAAAGGAAATTTCTCTTTCATCTGTCACGACTTGTCCAATATCTCAGATTATACAAAACCCTTCAACAACACGATCTTTCGTTTGATGAAGCAGTGCCTTCCAGGCCCATACACCTTCATTTTGAACGCCAACAGCAATGTACCGGCGATTTTCAAAACAAATAAAAAAACAATCGGAATTCGAGTTCCTGATAATCCGATTACGCGGCAACTGGTAAAGCTCCTGGGAAATCCAATCATGGTAACTACGGTACACGACACCAGCGATCACCACGGATACACGACAGATGCAGCTGAAATTGAGGCTATGTTGGAAAACGATGTGGACTTGGTAATCGATGGAGGAAATTCTGAACTATTACCCTCTACCATCATTGATTGCACTGATGAAACACCCGTCATGATCCGCCAAGGTAAAGGAATGATTCAATTATAAGAGCAACAGGAATAACATCACCATTTCAAGAACGTTCCAATTCACCGAAAAGTAATGGTAATGCTTCAATTACGTCGGATGGCAGCATGCCTTGCATGGATGTACTTGCTGCTACACGATCGGCAGCAGCTCCGTGCAACCAAACTGCTATTAACGCCGCATCTTCAGAAGTATAGCCCTGTGAAAGAAACGCGAGTACTATTCCTGTAAGTACATCCCCACTGCCACCTCGGGCGAGACCAGCATTTCCAGTAGTATTAAAAAACAGTCGTCCATCCGGCATAGCGATGCACGAATAAGCACCTTTCAATATCACGGTGAGTTGGTGACGCATGGCAAATGTAGTCAGTAGCTCTAATCGCTCGACGGAATCCTGAACAGGACGAGTGAGCCGTTCAAATTCTTTGGGGTGCGGTGTCAATATACTCCCAGCCGGAATTTTATCGATCCATTCCTTATTCATCGCTAAAATATTCAAGGCATCAGCGTCCAATACTAGTGGTTTTCCAACTTGAATTAAATGATGTAACAATGCAACCGTATCCTCATGTGTTCCGATTCCAGGTCCTACCCCAATGGCTTGATGACGTGAAATTTCGAATTGCACCATCGTTAGGTGATCCTCGTAATCATCGACATAAAGCATCGCTTCAGGAGCACCAAGTTGCAAGATATTACGTGCACCAGCTGGCACATGAACCGTTAACAAACCAATGCCACTTCGGAGGCAAGCTCTGGCAGCCAAAACTGCTGCACCATATTTTCCATTGCTACCAGCAATCAACAATCCATGACCGTAAGTTCCTTTGTGTGAAAAACGTTTACGGATGTAAAAGCGTTGTTTGACATCTTCTTGATGTAATACCCAACGTTTGACCTGTGAAACCTCCTTCAATCCAATATTCAAAATATGCCACTCGCCCACTACCTCTGCCGATTCTGCTAAAAAGAACGTTAGTTTAGGGGAATGAAATGAAAGCGTAATATTCGCCTTGAAAACAACAGCACCTGTTGTAGGAAAACTATCCGCCATAAAACCAGAAGGTAGATCAATGGCCACTCGAGTAGCACACGATTCATTCATACATTCCACCCACTTTTTGTACAATCCCTCGAGCGGACGTTGAAGACCTGTACCAAAAAGTGCATCAATCCAGACCTCATTCTCAGCAGCTGATGGCCATCCTGTAGTTTCAGAAGATTCGCTATGAGATGAATTCGGCAATCGTAATAATCGATTCAGGTTGAAGGTACGATCTTCCGAAAAAGGAGTAGTAGACCCCATGCTATACGTATAAACTGTATTTCCATGCTCGATCAATTGGCGAGCAATTGCAAGTCCATCGCCGCCATTGTTACCGGGACCACAAAAAATTCGATAGACTGTAATTTCAGAAAATCTCCGACGAAGAAAGTTCGTGCAGGCAGTTGCTGCACGTTCCATCAAATCAATGGATGCAATTGGTTCATGAAGTACTGTAAACTGATCAGCTTCTCGGAGTTGAAAGGCAGATAATATTTTTTGCATAAACAATTGTTTACCCTGCGAAATCAAACATGGAGTAATTCGACGTGCGGACCTTCCAATTGATAATGACTTTTCAAGGAAGTACCGTCGCCGTGCAAGGTAAAGATCGTCTTCGCACCGCAATCGGCGATGACTTTAATCAGGTCATTCCAATCGGCATGATCGCTAATAGAAAGGACACGATCACAGCGGTAATACGATCGTTTCCATCCTGTAGCAAAAACTTTTAATGCCCGATCGTGACGATCGAATCGTGAAAAAACGGAAGGAGGCACAATAAGTATGTTTGCAGGATCTTGAAGAAACTCTTTGCGTGAATACGGCCACCAATCGCCAAGGTTAACCCCTGCGTCTTCATAGACTTTATGATAATCACTAATAATTGGATGCACCATCACCCTCCGATGTGGCGCCATTTCGTGGAGCAATCGGGTGATGCGTTGTGCTTTTCCTACAGCGTATGCCCCTATGACCAGCTGATGATCATATTCACACAGTTCCCTTAATTCATCCAATGGATCAGGATGCGAGAAATCTGGATGAGCAAAGGTCGTTTCGGTGATGAGGTGATCGCACGGCACCGAATGATAGGGTTCACACGTGGGATCATGTTGTACTTTGAAATCGCCGGTGTATAAATAGCGCTGCCCCTCATGCACCATAAGAATTTGAGCACTACCAAGAATATGTCCGGCTGGAAAATAAGTAACGCTTATTCCGCCCACAAAAAACGGGCGACCGAATTCCACCTCGCGAAAATCGGCTGTCAGTTTTTCTTTAAATCGAGATTTCATCAGATTCCAGGTTGGCCGGGTTGCATATACCAAACCGTGACCAGGCAACGCATGATCTCCATGAGCGTGTGAAATCAATGCAACTGGACATTTTCGTGAGGGATCAATGCTGAAATCTCCGGCCGGACAATAAAGTCCGTTGGCACTATAAAGCAGCAACGTTCCAACGGGTTTCATCAAGCCGATGTGATTGGAGTTACTGATTCTATTCGTTCACGAGATGCCTCAAGCAGCTTTTCGTGTATCTGTAAGACCTGTGGCAACACCGTGTCATTCTCATCATTTTGGATGATGAATTGCGAACGACGAGTTTTCTCTTCATCCGTCCATTGGCTTTCCATTACCTTTCGGATATCCGCTACCTGTCGCTGATCACGGTTACGGACGCGCTGAATACGCAGTTCTTGAGGTGCAACGACAGTAACCACATAGTCGCAATCTTTATGTGTACCCGACTCAAATAATATAGCAGCTTCTTTCATGACATATGGAGCTGAAAGATGCGTACTGAGCCATTCTTTAAAATCCTTCCGCACCATGGGATGCACGAGTTTATTTAATAGTTTTAATTTCTCTGCATCCTGAAAAATAATACCCGCCAACTTCTTCCGATCAATTCGACCTTTAGCATCGACTACATCTTGACCCAATTCCTGAGTAATACGGGCTACTAATTCTGGATGACGATCGTACAAGTCCCTTGCAGCGGAATCCGCATCGTAAACCGGAATACCTAATTGACGGAAAATTCGGCAAACAACCGATTTCCCACTCCCTATTCCACCGGTGATTCCAACGATAATCATTTTTTACGCAATATAAATTCAACCTCTGCCGGCGATAGAGAAATCATTCGGACTCCAGGTGGAGAAGATACCAACCGAAGCGGCAATAAGTTGATAGTTGATTTAGGTAAAGATCCTGCATCGACCACCACTTCGAATTGATCAGCAGAAACAGATTTGAATTTGGACAAAGCAACCTGGTAACGAACGTCCACTTTTTCCGGAAAAATACGCAAGGAATAGCCAGCCGGCACATTGAACGAATGTACATTAATAGACTGCTGACCCTCCGTAAACTCCTCCACATCGATGTGTAAACGAACAGTTGCTGATTCAGCTTCAACCATCGGAGGAAGTTGTAGTTCGACCTCCTGATTAATCGGAGCATGTAGCGAAGGAAATTGCAACGGCGAAGTTTTTAACGAGCGAATCTTGCGGATGGCAGACGGAGGGCCACTGATCATCACACTGTCAGGAGATGTGTAGGGAGATGTCAAGGTATCGAATTGACGATCAAGGTTGAAAATCACGTCAGGGATAATCCTGACCTTCTTACTAACACGATCACTAAACATGAGCACAATGGAGTCGGGTGAAAAACCGATAATTTCAATATCCTTTCCTAGTTGATGGGTAAAATCGTTCAGGAATTTACGAGTAGGAACCGCCAAGGCGTCGGTGTATGGTCCGGAAGAACGCATCCCCGCAACTACGTCTATTAGAATCGGTTTTTGGTTACTTGAAAATTGATACGAAAGGATGTCGAAACCCGACGCGTTCAACTGAAGTGTGATTGATTCGGGAAGTTCGTTGACAATCACCTTCTTTTTAGGAAGGTTGGAATACTTGACGGGAAACGTGAGTGTTGAAGGATAATTCCTGGACAAGGCTAATAGAATCCAAAATACGGCAGCAATAATAAAACAAACCAGGAATACCGACACCTGCTTGTTAAAGCGCATGGGTGGCATTCCCGGTTGATCCGTTCGTTGAGACAGGTCTTTCACTATAATTTGACTAATAGGTGAAAGTACTAAAAACTACCGCTACTGCGGTGATGCTCATTTACCGCTTTCTAAGGCGCGGGTAGCGTCAGCAGACACTGCTGATTTTTCCACACGCACACGTACGTTGGAATCAATTTCTACCATAAACGTCTTTTCCGATACGTCAACAATTTTACCATGAATGCCGCCGATGGTGACAATTTTGGCGCCCTTTTCAAGAGAATTACGGAACTGTTGCTCCTGTTTCTGTTTACGAACTTGCGGACGTATCATGAAAAAATAAAAGACAACGATGATGGCTACGAGAAAAAGCATCTGCATCATGGCGCCGCCTTGTTGTTGTTGAAGAAGAATAGAAAGCATGGTGATGGTTGATTATGGGTTAGTAGTAGGATTAATTTTACTGATTCTTGACTTCGCCAGTAATGACTAGCTCGGTGGTATTTGGAATAGTATTAGCAATGATAGTCACCGATTTATGGATCATACCGCTTTTGCCATCGCTGTTAAATGTAACACCAATATATCCATCTTTACCAGGCGCAATGGGATCTTTCGGCCATTCAGGAACGGTACAGCCACAACTGGCCTGGGCATGACGAATGATTAAGTCGCCATTGCCGGTATTTTTAAAGTGAAAAGAGAAGGTGACCTTCTCGCCTTCCACTACCGATCCGAAATCATGTTCAGACTTATCGAAAGTAATGACCGGTATCACCTTACCGTGTTCTTTACCAGCGGTTGCGGGATTAGTAATCAGGTCAGGAGACAAGGCATTATCCGGCAACGATTTGTTTTCGGGTGTACCACAGCTGAAAAATACTGCTGCGAATAAAATCAGAAGGATGCTTCTATGAAACATGATTTATTCCATTAATCCACGACCGGTCTTTACAATCTTGCCCGATTTTTTATAATCGATGGCCAGCTTGTCGATGATTCCGTTGATGAATTGTTTGCTTTTGGGCGTACTAAAATCTTTTGATATTTCAATGTATTCGTTGATAGATACCTTGACAGGAATTCCAGGAAAGTGAATTAGTTCAGACAAGGCCATTTTCAAAATTAAAATGTCCATCATGGCTATACGTTCCAGGTCCCAATTTTGGGTACGCTCACTGACAGCTTCCTCGTACTCCTTGTTATGAAGAACTGTTTGAGAGAATAAGGTACGTATAAACGCTTTATCATCCTGCTCATCCCGGTATGTTTCCATCACTTCCAGCTTACCGGTCTCATAGAATTGTCGAATGGTTCGGCTTACCATGTGAAGCACGAATGAAAGATCTTCCGACCAAAACATATTTTCCTCCTCAATGTGATGCTGCATGACTTCAGAATCTTCAACCTGATTCTTCAAGACTTGCTGAAGGAACATTTTTTCATCGGTAGCGGCGCCGGTAATGAAAGAGCGGTATTCCGGAGAACGTTTAATTTCCAAAAAAAGCTTCCGAACCAATTCATGGTCTTTTTGCCAGGTGGTTTTCCAACGTTTCACTTGAGCTGCATACGAAGAACTTTGTTGCAACTCCTTGACAAACCCAAATTGGTTAAGTCGAAGGATAGCCTTCAATTCTTCCTGATCCGGAAAATACTTGTGATGTAACTCGCCAGCATCGGCGAGATCCGCTTCACCCAATTCAACGATGAATTGTAAAATGTAAATGTACAATTCATGCACCTTTTCGATGCTACGAGTCAGTTCCCTTTCAGCGGCAGGAAGTTCTTTCTTATCCGACTGGAAATAGGCGTACAATGCCTGCAAGACTTTTACACGGAGCTGCCTTCTGCTGAGCATGTTTGGGGAACGATAAGCGGTATAAGAACGAAATAATAACTTGTCAGTGCCTTTATGCCTTCACGGCACGCACGGCTGCAATGCGATCTTCGGCAATGGTCTTGGCCGCAGCGATAGTGGTTGTATTTTCAGACTTGGCTTTGCGCAGGATCTCCAATGTAGTATCGTAAATCTTGCGAGCCTGTCCCATTGCGCTATCGCGGTCGTAACCTTGTAATTCGGAATAGACGTTGATCAATCCGCCTGCATTGATGAGGAAGTCAGGTGCCCAAAGAATACCTTTCTCCTTCAACATTTGTCCGTGCAGAGATTCTTCAGCCAATTGATTGTTGGCGGCACCTGCAACGATGGAGCATTGAAGTCGTTGAATATTCTCCGTGTTGAGAGTAGCCCCTAACGCACAAGGAGCATAAATATCTACTTCTTGATCGTACACAGCTCCAATTTCAACACGGATTGCACCATATTGATTAACCATTGCCGTCACTTGATCTTGATTGATATCACTGACGTAGACAATCGCACCTTCCTCGGATAATTGGCGAATCAAGTTTTGGCCGACGTGACCAGCACCTTGCACCATTACGCGCTTTCCTTTCACGGTGTCATTGCCCCAGAATTCAAGAGCGGAGGCTTTCATACCCATGAAAACACCAAATGCCGTAACTGGAGATGGGTCACCACCGCCACCAAGGTTTTCAGGAAGTCCGGTAACATGCTTGGTACTCTCGCGAACGAAAACCATGTCAGACGTGGAAGTACCTACGTCTTCCGCTGTAATGTACCTACCACCCAAACTCTCTACAAATTGTCCATATTTACGGAACAATTCAGGCGTTTTTTGAGACTTTGAATCACCGATGATGACCGCTTTTCCTCCTCCCAATTTCAACCCACTGATAGCAGCTTTATAGGTCATTCCACGAGAGAGGCGAAGCACGTCGTTAACGGCTTCCGCTTCCGTGGCATAATTCCACATACGTGTTCCGCCCAAGGCAGGACCCAGTGTTGTATCGTGAATGGCAATAATTGCCTTCAGGCCAGTAGCTTTATCGTAACAGAAAACAACTTGCTCGTGATCTTGGAAAGACGGATGACTCAGCACCCCTTCAAAACCAGATTTTGTTTCCTTTACGTCTTTGATTTCTAACATGCGAAATAGGTGTTGATTACCTTTGCCCGTAAGGTGTTTGGGCGGCGCAAATGTAGACTTAATTTTCGATGCCGCCAAGACCCCCGTTAACTACTAATAATGAAAGACTTAGCGCATATAAACAAGTACTTTTTCCGGTACCGGTGGCATTTGATCCTCGGAATCGTTTTTGTGGTACTTCAAAATTTTGGCGCTATCTACCCGGCGCAAGTGGTACGAGAATCCCTGGACGAGGTGATTTTGTACATGAAAACGCCACATCCAGACCCCAAGTCCTCGTTTACGTTTATTTCGGCATTGGTTTTTCATTTTTTTCTCTTAATCATCGGTGTTGCTTTATTGCGAGGAATGCTGATGTTTTTCATGCGACAAACGATTATCGTGATGTCACGCAGGATCGAATACGACCTCAAAAACGAAATCTACGAGCAGTACCAACGATTAAGCATGTCCTTCTACCGTCGCAACAACACAGGCGACTTAATGAATCGGATTTCGGAAGATGTCGGACGCGTTCGTTCTTACGTAGGACCTGCCGTCATGTATTCCATCAATCTCGTGGTGCTTTTCATCCTGATCATCTGGAGCATGTTGAAGGTCAATCAGGTGTTGTCCTTATATGTACTGGCTCCCCTGCCCCTACTTTCTATTTCGATATATTACGTGAGCGACGTGATGAACCGTAAGAGCGAAGAAGTGCAAGAACAACAAAGTCGGTTAAGCACCTTTGTTCAGGAAGCATTCAGTGGAATTCGAATTTTGAAAGCGTTTGCAAAGGAGGACGAATTCACTGCGAGATTTACCGTGGAAAGTGATGACTATCTAAAAAAGAACATGGACCTGGTGCGCGTCAACGCCCTCTTCTACCCGTTGATGTTGTTATTGGTCGGTATCAGTACGGTCCTGGTAATTTATGTCGGTGGGAATGAAGTATTGGCTGGACGAGCCACGACGGGCAACATCGCCGAATTCATCCTTTACGTCAATATGCTGACATGGCCAGTAGCCTCCTTGGGTTGGGTCACATCAATCATCCAACGCGCCGCGGCGTCACAGCAACGCATCAATCAGTTTCTAACCCTCGAACCGGAAATTATTTCAGCGACAGTACCTACGAGCGAACGAATCGGATCGATTGAATTTCAACATGTAACCTTTGTGTACCCTGACAGTGGAATTAAAGCACTTGAAAATATCAGCTTTAAAATTTTACCCGGAAGCTCCTTAGCTATCATCGGCAAGACCGGCTCAGGGAAATCGACTATTGCACAATTGCTACTGAGACTATACGACGTAACATCTGGCGAAATTCTGATCGATGGTCGACCGATTAAGGAAATACCATTATCGCAATTGCGAAGCAGCATTGGCTATGTTCCACAAGACGTTTTTCTTTTCAGCGACACTATTTCCAACAACATCGCATTCGGACTACCCCACTTAGAAGATACTCCCGACACGTTCGCTGCCATCGAAAAGGCAGCGGAAGATGCTGTTATCGCCGATAACATCCGAGAGTTTCCAAATGGCTTCAGTACCATGTTGGGGGAACGCGGCATCACACTTTCAGGCGGACAAAAACAACGTGTTTCCATTGCAAGAGCACTCATCCGAAACCCCGATGTGTTGGTGTTTGATGATTGTCTTAGTGCAGTAGACACGACCACAGAAGAGCGGATCCTGGCTAATTTGAATGTAGCTACGCACAACCGCACCTCCATCATGATTAGTCACCGTATTTCAGGCGTTAAAAAAGCAAACCATATCCTGTTGCTTGAACATGGAAGGATCAAGGAGTCAGGCACGCACCTATCGCTGCTGAAACAGAAAGGAGATTACTATGCCTTGTATGAAAAGCAGCTTGTTGAGGAAGCAAATCGATCAAAAAAATGATTTTAAAACGGACTATCTTCCGACAAGTCGTTCATTCGAGAACCAACGATGATGCGGTTACTTTGATAGTCAGTAACACTTCCTCCTGGAGCTTCCTTCGGCATTTCTGAAAAATCGAGGTCGGTAAATTTAGCGAGGTGATCGATAAACTTCAACTTGACGGTCTCTAAGGCTCCGTTGCGGTGCTTGGCGATTATCAGTTCAGCAACACCCCTTGTAGGATTATTGTCTTCATCGAACTCCATGCCGTAATATTCCGGACGATAAATAAAGAGCACCATGTCAGCGTCCTGTTCGATCGCACCCGATTCGCGAAGGTCGCTCAACTGCGGGCGCTTGGATCCACCGCGGGTTTCTACCTGACGACTCAACTGCGATAGCGCGATAATCGGTATGTTTAATTCTTTGGCTACCGCCTTTAACGAGCGGGAGATTGTACTGATTTCCTGTTCGCGGTTTCCGCTCTTATTATCAAGATCGGCACGCATCAATTGAAGGTAATCGACTACAACCATCTGGATGTCGTGCATGGCTTTCAGTCGCCGACAGCGCGAGCGGAACTCAAACACGGACAAAGCAGGAGTATCATCAATGTACAAAGGTGCTTGAGAAAGTTTACCGGTCTGCGAAACCAATTTCTGCCACTCCATTTCATCCAAGTTTCCTTTGCGTAGCTTTTCGGAAGCGATGCCAGTTTCAGAGGAAACCATCCTCTTGACCAACTGGTCAGCAGACATTTCCAAAGAAAAGAGTGCAATGGGTTTATTGAAGGTGATGGAGGCGTTTCGTGCCAACGACAGTACGAAGGCAGTCTTACCCATACCTGGTCGTGCCGCAAGGATGACCAAGTCTGATTTCTGCCAACCGGACGTGATTCGATCTAATGCCGTAAATCCGCTTTCAACTCCAGTAACTCCAGTTCCATGCAGGCGGGCTGATTCGATCTGTTTAGTGACCGTACTAACCATGTCGCGCATATCTTGGAAATTCCTTCGAATATTTCCTTGAGCGATATCGAATAGGTTTTTCTCTGCCCGATCAAGTAGGTTAAAGACATCACTGGATTCTTCATAGGCATCTCGAATAGTTTCCGAGGAGATGCGAATGAGTTCACGTTGAATATGCTTTTGAAGAATGATTCGAGCATGGAATTC
>CANIAS010000035.1 GCA_947465495.1 Candidatus Pollutiaquabacter sp.
CTTGCCGGTAGAGCATCCGAAGGTTTTACAGCAAAGGTGATGGTATGCTCAGAAGAACCTTGTGTAATTAAAATCACATTGATCTTGGCACTAGAAAGTGCCCCAAAAATCCTGGCAGAAATACCCGTGACACCGACCATTCCGCTACCCTCCATGGTAAGCAACGTGACATCATCGATCGATGAAAGTCCTTTGATGAGAAAACCATGGTCCAGCGACTTGGTTGAAATCAATGTTCCAGGATGTTCTGGCTTGAAGGAGTTTTTAATGCGTAACGGAATCCCCTTAGCAAGTGCAGGGACAATCGTAGGAGGATGAATGACCTTAGCACCAAAGTGCGACATTTCCATCGCCTCTCGGTAGGTCATTACAGGAACAGTAAAGGCCTTTCGAACTTTCCTTGGATCCGCTGTCAATACACCGTCAACGTCGGTCCATATCTGAATCTCTTTAGCTTGTAATGCCGCACCTAAAATAGCAGCCGTATAATCCGATCCACCACGACCTAAGGTGGTGGTTTCGTCGTTTTCCGTAGCAGCCACAAAACCAGTAACGACGGTTACGACATTTTTTGTTGCCTTAAAATAAGCTCGTATGTTTCGGTTGCTTGAATTGAAATCAACTTTCGCTGCACCAAAATCTTCGTCCGTACGAATCACTGTCCTTGCATCCAAAAAACCAGTTTTCAAACGACGGTGATTAAAATAAGCGGAAATAATTTTGGCGGATAGAATCTCACCGTGCGCACTTATAAAATCAAGTGTTCGTGCAGACAATTCACCAACGAGGAATACACCGTGCAATGTATCGTGCAAATTGGAAAAGCGCTCCTCTAAAAAATCATTCAATGGTTTAACACGTGTCAACCCAAGTTCTTTGACCGCCATGTGATGACGGTATCGTACTGCATTAAATACTTCCGTGTAACTCCCATCACCTTTAGCTGCCAATCGACTCATCTTAATTAAGTCGTCTGTAACTCCGGTCATAGCCGAAACAACAACCGCCAATTGACGTTTACCGGCTTTTTTTAGAACTGATTTTGATATTTCGAATGCTCCGGAGATTCGCTCGGAACTACCGACCGAAGTGCCTCCAAACTTGATAACTATCATATCCTGCTAATTGAATCAAAAATGATACGGAGGAGGCAGAAATATGTTCGTTTTTCTTACGAATCAAGCCAATTCGATAGAATTCGAGAGCCTTCTGGGGTTAAAACCGATTCAGGATGAAATTGAACCGCCACTACATCCATGGTACAATGTCGGATGGCCATCACTTGCCCCTCCAAATCGGTAGCAATAACTTTCAAAACTTCAGGCAAGTCGGAAGGATTAGCCACCCACGAATGATATCGACCCGCCATAAACGGAGAAGCCACCCCTTTGAAAATTGGCTCTTCAGTATCCAGTATTATCGTTGGAAGTGAAATTCCATGCAAGACATTATTCAGATTCACCAATGATCCACCAAAATGCATTTGAACTGCTTGCAATCCGAGGCACACGCCGAGTACTGGACGATGGCCGACTACTTTTTGGAGAAAGGTCATTAACTCGCCAGACTCTTCAGGAAGTCCGGGACCAGGCGACAAAACAATTCTATCGTATTCCTGCCAACGATCCCCAATATCACTATCGTTTTTCATTACATCCACCTGAACGGTAGAATCAGCCGCTTCCAGTAAATGAACTAGATTATAGGTAAATGAGTCGTAATTATCGAACAACAATATTCTCATGGCGTACTAATCAATCCTCCACGCAGCAACGTACCCATCGTTAAAAAATCAAGCGGTTTTTTTAGCGATGACAGAAATTTCGACGTTCACATCTTTGGGAAGTCGGCTCACCTGTACCGTTTCTCGCGCAGGAAAATCAGCTTGAAAAAATTGAGCATAGACATCGTTGACCGCTGCGAATTGATCCATGTCTTTCAAAAAAATGGTGGTCTTCACAATGTCAGAATAACTTAATCCTGCTGCTTTCAGAACCTCGCCAATATTACGCATAACCTGCGTCGTCTCTTGTAGAATGTTAATAGTTATTAATTGACCACTGGCTGGATCGATGGCGATAGCGCCAGACGCAAAGAGCAGATCGCCAACCATGACTGCCTGGCTATAAGGACCAATGGGTGCAGGAGCTAATGGTGTATTGATAATGGTTTTCATGAGGTAGTATTTAATGTAAACAGAATCGAACTATTAATTATGCTAGTTATTCCCCAACCAAGACTCGAAAAATGCACGTTGAATATCGGACATATACGCTCTAGGGCAAATACTATAACGATGGTAATAAGCGGAAAGTCCTGGGGTAAGTACAACGTCTTTCAGCTTTTTCATTGGAGTCATCAACGTAACCACTTCGGGTCGGCCATCATCGCCTGATAGCAGTTCGTGCAGATTAGATTCTACTTTGATACCGTTAACAGCCACAATTTCATCCTCCTTCCCTACTCCTGCATGTTCAGCAAGAGAGCCGGGCAATACCGATGTTACACGTGTTATTGAACCTTCGCTAGTAACCCTAAAACCAAATTTATTTTCATTCGATTTGAGAGAAGGCTTACGTACCAAATCACACCCGACTTCATCTAACAGCTCCACAAATAGAGTTTCGTAATTCTCTGTACCATACACGTAATCAACAAAAAAATCAGACATGGATTGTCCGCAAACACGCTCTACAATAGCGATATAATCTGATTCCGAGTATCCTATTTTACGCTTGCCAAAATCTTCGTACAACACCAACATAACATCATCCAGCGAAGCCTTACCGGATGTGGCGCGACGAATGAAAAGATCTGTCATCAATGCCACTAAAGAGCCTTCGTCATAAATGGATGTTTTACGGTGAGGAATTCCTGACACATAACCATCCAGCCAGGTATCGAAAGAAGCATCAGCGACCGGTAAATGAAAGCGCGCATGGCTATCGAAATGCCGTTGCAAGCGTACATTCAATTCATCAAAATACTGAGCGTGAGAATACACTCCGCAACGAACCAAAAACAAATCACCATAGTACGTGGTGACACCTTCGTACACATATCCCAACCTGGAATAATTCTCTACAGAATAATCATACGGCAACATTTCCGCAGGGCGTATGGACTTGATATTCCAAACATGAAACAGCTCGTGAGAAGCCACGCCAGTGAAATCATCGTAGAAGGGAGATTCCATCAATTTCTCGGCCGGACCAAGTGCTAAAACCGTCGACCTCAAATGTTCTACACCATGGTAAAATCTAAAAGGTAGAGCAAGTACCAGGAAATGATAATTCTTCACCGGAAACCCACCCATTGTCTGCAATTGCACTTCTGTAAATCGACGGAAATCATGCAATATTTTATCCCAATCCGGGGATATATTCCCATGAAACCATATGTGAAATTGTATACCAGCCAGTTCGTAACTGTTAGTCTGTAATGTGGCTGAAGCCATCCATGGGCTATCCACCAACTCGTGAAAATCTACAGCATGGAAAATCCCATGCGACGGTGAATCCAAGGAACAAGCTACTGAATAATCCTCAGGCAATGCAAGGTGAACGATACAAGGTTCATGCATCCGCTCGGGAAGATATAGGCAACAATGGATTGGATTAATATAGACGAGTTCCTCATCAATCCAACAAGCACCTGCATCTGGTTGAGCACAATAATAATCGTATCTAACCTTTACGGATTTACTACCACCAAGGCTGACAATCCAAACATCCTTCGACTTTTTCCTGAATGGCAATGGATGACCGTCATCGCCAAGCGCCTTCCACGAACGAATATTCTTGGCAAAATTACCAAGCTCATAGCGGCCAGGGCGCCAAGATGGCAAGCAAAATTCCACTTCTTCGCCGTCCAATCCATCCACGGAAAGCTCAATTTTAGCAAATCGGGAGACCCTATCAGGAAACGTGAAATGATATTTCATACAGCATTGATTGACAGGTGCAAATTTCAACGTTTCCAGACTGTAATGGAAGGTTTTGACGATAAGATTTGAACAAATTTGAGTCAGATGAAAATGACAAACAATCACTATCTTCGCGACACTCAATCGTACAACTAACCATGAATTTTGACCTGATCGTAATCGGAAGCGGCCCTGGCGGATATGTTGCTGCCATTCGTGCCGCCCAACTTGGAATGAAAACCGCAGTGATCGAACGTTCCGAACTAGGAGGAGTTTGTCTCAACTGGGGATGTATTCCAACCAAAGCTCTACTCAAGAGCGCACAAGTGTATGAATACTTGATGCATGCTCAAGACTATGGTATCAAGGCTACAGGAGTGGAAGCGGATTTTGGAGCGATGGTTAAACGCAGCCGCGGAGTAGCGGACGCCATGAGTAAAGGCGTACAGTTTTTAATGAAGAAAAACAAGGTAGAGGTCATTGCAGGTACTGGCAAAATTAAACCTGGACGTAAAGTAGACGTGACTACTGCCGAAGGAAAGACTTCAACCTACGAAGCCAAACACATTATCGTTGCTACCGGTGCTCGTTCCCGAGAGCTACCAAACCTAAAACAGGATGGTATAAAAGTAATTGGTTATCGTGAAGCGATGGTAATGCCTACCCAACCTAAATCCATGGTGGTAGTTGGGTCTGGCGCCATCGGCGTGGAATTCGCTTACTTCTATAATAGCATTGGAACAAAAGTAACTATTGTGGAATTCCTTCCACACATCGTTCCGCTCGAGGACGAAGATGTCTCCAAGCAATTGGCACGCTCTTTCAAGAAATCAGGTATTGATATCATGACAGAATCGTCCGTTGAATCTGTAGACACTACCGGCAGCGGATGCAAAGTGAAAGTAAAAACCAAATCGGGTGAATCCATCCTGGAATGTGACGTGGTATTATCTGCCGTTGGCATTGCCGCCAACATTGAACAACTTGGATTAGAAGATGTTGGTATTGCCACTGATAAAGGACGGATCATGGTAAATGAATGGTTCCAAACCAATATGCCAGGTTACTATGCCATTGGCGATGTAATCAATACTCCAGCTCTTGCGCACGTAGCTTCACACGAAGCGATTACGTGTGTAGAAAAAATCGCTGGAATGCATGTTGAAGCCATGAACTACAAAAATATCCCAGGATGTACCTATTGCCAACCTGAAATCGCTTCGGTGGGATATACCGAAAAAGCAGCGAAGGAAGCTGGATTTGAAATCAAAGTCGGCAAATTTCCTTTTAGCGCAAGTGGTAAAGCAAAAGCCGGTGGTAATTTCGACGGATTCGTGAAAGTTATTTTCGATGCGAAATATGGCGAATGGCTGGGAGCACACATGATCGGTGCTAATGTAACTGAACTTATCGCCGAAGTGGTGACAGCTCGTAAACTAGAAACTACCGGACATGAAATTATTAAAGCCGTACATCCGCATCCTACCATGAGTGAAGCCGTCATGGAAGCAGTAGCCGAAGCTTATGGCGAATGCATCCATTTGTAAGCATCATTACACCTACCCTTGAAAGGTGAACCTTTAACAGTGATACACTGATTCGCCCATGTGTGGCATTGCTGGTATAGTCGCTTTGAACGATTTTGGAAGAGGTACACTTCCAAAGCTGGCTGCAGCACTTCCTACGCTTTTCCGTAGAGGCCCGGATGCGCACGGCATCTACAATGACGTCTACTTGGCATTAGGCCACGCACGATTGTCTATCATTGACACGTCAACTGCTGGCTCTCAACCCATGAGCGATGTTTCCGGTCGCTTTACCATTGTATTTAATGGAGAATTCTTCAATTACATCGAACATCGAGACGAACTAATCCGACGAGGCATACAGCTTCAATCGGACAGCGACACAGAAGTCTTACTCCAATGGTACATATTGGAAGGCCCCAAATGCCTCCAACGAATCAATGGTTTCTTTGCATTTGCAATTTATGACAACGTAGAAAAATCGCTCTTCCTTGCACGGGATAGAATGGGCGTAAAACCGCTGCTTATTTTTCGGGATGAGGACCGATTCATGTTCGCCAGCGAAATGAAAACTCTTTTAGCTTGTGGTATCCCAAAAGTAATCGACCAGCATTCATTAGTCGCCTATTTTCAACTCAACTACGTACCCGGCCCCTATTCCATCTTCAAACAAGTACAAAAACTGAAAGCCGGTCACCACTTGTTAATTCGTGATATTGGAGGCAATGTAAGCATCACTGAAGAATGCTACTATTCCCCAGCAGATGGAAAAAAAACGTCGAGCAAAAATTACCAATCAGCCTGCTACAACTTCTATCAATTAATGGAAGATGCAGTAGCGCGAAGGATGGTATCTGACGTTCCACTTGGCGCTTTTCTATCTGGCGGAATTGACTCATCGGTCATCGTTGGACTTGCCGCTAAGCATACTTCTAAATTAAAGACGTTTTCCATCGGATTCAAAGACGAACCCATGTTCGATGAAACCCGATTTGCAGAAGCGGTTGCACGCAAACACGGCACCGACCATACCGTCTTCCGACTATGCAACGAAGACCTCTTTTCCATACTTTTTGACACTCTCGATTATATTGACGAGCCGTTTGCAGACTCCTCGGCACTCAATGTATTCTTATTAAGTCAACAGACTCGTAAACATGTTACCGTGGCACTAAGCGGCGACGGAGCCGATGAATTGTTCAGCGGCTACCACAAACATGCAGCAGAATATCGAATACGCCATCGTGGATGGAGAGAACAATTAGTACTTACTACAGCCCCACTATGGTCTGCCCTGCCGAAATCTAGAAATTCTAAGGCAGGAAATACCATCCGCCAACTTGATCGATTTGCCAAAGGGGCAACTATGTCACCGACAGATAGGTATTGGCGATGGGCAAGCATTGAAGAAGAACTCGTCGTTCGATCTATGTTTGCAGATCCAAAAGACGCAGACCCCGAATACAAATCCCGCAAGCAAGAATTTACCCGATTCATCACTGGCGACTCCGATATCAACGATGTTTTAAGAAACGATACGGAATTAGTGTTGCAAGGTGACATGCTTACAAAAGTAGATCTGATGTCCATGGCGAATTCCTTAGAAGTTCGATCACCTTTTCTTGATTATACCGTGGTTGATTTTGCCTTTTCCATACCAGCTGAATTCAAAATTGACAGCCGTACTCGAAAGAAAATCATTCGTGACACTTTTAACGAACTACTTCCCAAGGAAATCTTGCAGCGAGGAAAACAAGGCTTCGAAGTCCCACTTTTGAAATGGTTCCGGAATGAATTACGAGGGTTGATCGAAGTCGACTTATTATCAGTAGACTTCATTGCAGAACAAGGCATTTTCAACCCAATTGTTATTGAGAATTTGAAAAGACAACTATTTAGCCATAATCCCGGTGAAGCAGTTGCTCGTATTTGGGCCCTGATTGTTTTTCAATATTGGTGGAAAAAACACATGCGTCATGCCGATTAACCGTGCAAAAATTATAACTGAAATTAAAAATACAACCAAGTGGCTACTGGTAGTATCCGGCATTATCTTCTTAACCTGTTGCACGCTCGCATTAACCTCAGCGCCATTCTGGATGTACTTCGACTTGGGTACACGTTCCGCGTCCTACACTTTTACACCTGCGCACATCATCGTCCTTGGAGGATCCGGCATGCCTTCTGAATCGAACCTAATGAGATGCTACACAACTTCGCAAGTGGCATTAACGTATTCTTCAGCAGACATCATCATTGCTTTGCCGAAAGATTCGACCGTACAGCTGTACAGCAGCGCACTTTATGCCATGAAATCCGAACTAATTTGCCGAGGCATTGACTCCGCGAGAATCATTTTGGAACCACTTGGGCACAATACACGAGAACAAGCGCTGGAGATACTTGGAAAGACAATACAACTCAACGAGCCTACCCTCATTGTGACATCCCCGGAGCACATGTATCGCTCCTTATTAACATTCCGAAAAGTAGGACTTACGCATGTTGGCGGTGTCGCCGCCTTTGAAAAAGCCCTCGAAAGTGAATTAACCTACAACAGCCGAAGACTTGGTGGACGGAAACTACCGGTACCTGAGATAGGCGATGAACTACAATTGCGTTATCAGTTCTGGAACCACCTGAAATATCAAGTAATTTGCTACCGCGAATACGCAGCGCTACTGTATTATCATCTGAAAGACTGGATCTGAGAAATCAGTTCGAAGGCAACGTATACACTCGACCTTGGTTCTCTTTTTTAAGCCAATCCATGAGTGGCGCAAAATAATCCAACATGGCTCGCGCACTCAGATCCTCACCAGTCTTATCCTTTAAAAGCTTCCGCCAATCAGCGCTACTTCCCGGACGCATGATATCGCCAATGAATTTACCGATCTCTTTATTTCCGAAATAATTCGTTGCATGCGGATCCTGATGAAGGATGTTCTTTGAAATATGGTCGTGAATTTGGAAGAGTAAAATAAACGACAAGGCATAGTCGTAGTACTGAGCAGCGTCGTCGTTGATATGTGTCTTGGTGGCTGCATCACAATAGGCTTCACTTCGATCGGATGGAGGAACAATGCCTTGATACTGTTTAACCAACTCCCACCAACATTTATTCCATTGATCAGGAGAAAGATTTTTAGCATAAAGCTCGTACTCGAAATGACTCATCGTACCAGAACTCCAAGGAATAAACACAACATAATTAAGAGCGTCCTTGAGCAATTGACGAGTTTGATCCAGCTTCGCGGTGGAATCAACCAATCCAAGTCCGGCTGCGAACGGTTGCTGCATGGCTGCCAAACCCATCATGCTTCCCAATGCTTCATGATAAGCGCGATTAGCTCCTTCGCGAAGCAAATAGGGAACTTCCGGATTACTGTAAGAGAGGTAATAATAAATATGCCCATATTCATGGTGAACGGTCTCATACCACTCTGCATTGGGAACAATACTCATCAAGGAACGGACATCTTTTTCAAGATCCATGTGCCAGGCAGACGCGTGTGTATTTTTTTTGTAACCAGCATCCTTAGCAACTGGATAAAGACTCGATTTATCCCAAAAAGAAATTGGCAACTGTGGGAAGCCCAATGAAACATAGAATTTCTCACCTTGATGAGCAATCCAATCTGCATCTTTCAATTTCAGAGCACTATCAAGGTTAAGCCCCTCTACGGTGACCATTTCCGACCAATCTTGTCCCCAACGATTACTTAACCAGTGCGCGGGAATGTATGCAGGAACGTCTTTTACTCCATATTTCTTGGCCAATTCATAACGCATGTAGGTATGCAACTCACGGTACAATGGATACAATTCCTGGTTGAACTTATCCAGCAACTGCATCATCTCGTCGGTCGACATCCCGTAATCCGAAACCTGGTAGGTGAAATAATCCGGATAACCCAGTCCTTTCACCACCTCGTTACGAAGATTTCGCAGGTCCACCAAACCACTTTTCAGGGATCCTCCAACAGCTTTGCTGGCTTCCCATGCCTTACGACGCATGACCGTGTCTCTGACATCTGCCAACATCGAATCAATGTCGTTCGGCGTCACTTCTTTTCCATCAATGTTGAATTTGAAACCATACAGATGCTCGGTTTGAGCTGTTCCGGCTGCAATCAACTTCTTAACCACTTCACCTGCTGACTCAGGATTACCAGCAGCGAGGTATAGTATCTTACGAAGCTGCTTGACCTGTAATGGCGTCAAATCCTTTTCCCAAGCAAGATATTGCTTTGCCTTATCGACGTTTGCCTTACTTCCGGTGAAATTAGCCATCGCCTCATCGGCCTGACCGGAGGTAAAAGCATTCATTGTATCGCCTTCAACGATGTGTGTATTAACTTTCCACTGGCCCTCACTGGAGGCAGTATATAACTCGCGGTAGGTTTTGTTGTAACCATCCAGGAAGGCCTGAACTTCTTGTTGATGCTGTTTGGATGCACTGCCGCAAGCCCAAATGACAACTGCGACAAGGAGGTAGAAGTGGATTTTTTTCATGTTTTAAGAATGAGTCCATCAAATGTAAACAAGTTAATTCAGTCAAACCAATGTGTAAACAATAGCCCTTAAAGACAAAACGAGTTAAACGAAAAGCCATAAAAAAAGCTCCCGGTGGGAGCTTCTACGTGGAGAATATCGGAGTCGAACCGATGACCTTTTGCATGCCATGCAAACGCTCTAGCCAGCTGAGCTAATCCCCCGTTTGATTCGGCAAATATAGGTTATTTTATACATAAATCAATTTGCACTCGGTCGGATCAACACATTGCTAAGTTTCTCTATTGGACATTCTCGTGATTAAGGCAGCTTCCTCAGCTGAATTCTATTAAATTTGCAGCAACCAATCATCCATCGGTCTGTGAAGGCAACTGCTTACAGATACTTTCTTTTATTAATAGCATTCGTCGTAATGATGTTAGGAGCCTGTAGACCTACACGTTACGTTCCAAAGAATTCCACGCTTCTTCGAAAAAATATTGTCAAGATGGACTCGGTTCTTTTTGAAAAGGACCAACTACTGGCACTGGTCAAGCAGAAGCCCAACCGTAAAGTTTTCGGCGTATTCTATCCCTACACCTACTTTTATTACAAAGGGTCAAAGGGCGAGCCCACAAGATTTAAAAACTGGTTGAAGGAGATTGGCGAAGAGCCGGCCATCCTCGATACGGCATTGAACCGCAAGACCAAAAATCAGATTGATTTATTTCTTAAAAAACACGGCTTCTTCAACTCCATCGTAACTGACACTGTCGTTATTCGAAAGAATCAAGCTGAAGTGTATTACAACATTGAATTAAGCATACCCTACTTGCTTCGTAAGACTGAATATTTAACACGAGACTCCATGTTGATGTCTAGCATCGCAGAAATCAGCAGTGGAACGTTATTGAAAACAGGCGACATTTACAACGAAGAGACTTTTGAAAAAGAGCGAGAACGAATAACATCTCTGCTAAAAAACATCGGCTATTACACCTTTAGCAAAAATTTTGTCACCTACCAAGTCGACACAAATTTAAACGACCACAAAGCCGATATAAAAGTCTATTTGAATCGACTCAATGAAAATGCGATTAAAAACAGTGGTGAGGCTCCGGTATATCATTCTGTTTATACGTACCGTAATTTATACATACAGTCAGACTTCAACCCCAAAGATCCGACTAACTCATCCTCCAGCGATACAGCCATTGTGAAAGATTACTTCTTTCTTTCAAAGAACGGATTCCAGACACTTCGCCCACCTGTACTTGCCAATTGTATTTTTTTCAAACGAGGCGATGTCTTCAATCAAAAGGAAATAAACTATTCCTACCAGCGAATCCAGAATCTAAATACATTCCGTTACATCAATATCAATTTCAAAGAAGTCCCACGGGATTCAACGCATCGACAACATCAACTGGATGGTTTTTTACAGATGTCTGCAATGGCACGTCAAGACTTCACCGTTGAAGCTGACGCTACCAATACCGGTGGCAATCTTGGATTAGCAGGATCAATTGGATACCGTAACAAGAACCTTTTTCGTGGAGCTGAAGTATTGGAGATCAAAATGAAGGGCGGAGTTCAATCCTTACCCAACTTCTCCGATTCGACCATTCAAAAAAAACTCTTCTTTTTCAATACGTACGAGCTGGGACCAGAACTTTCACTACAATTCAAGGAATTCCTGTTGCCCAATTTTATTCGACGTGCAGAAGGAACTCGCCGTATGAATCCTCGCACCATCCTCACATCGGGATACAATCTTCAGGACAGACCGGATTACAGGCGATCCATCCTCAAACTTTCCATGAGCTATACATGGCGATCAAGTGCCACTCGTAGTTACGCTTTCACCCCTATGGAAGTTAACTCCGTTTCGGTAATCAAGTCAACAGCTTTCCAGTCGCAACTGGATAGTCTCAAGGACCCCCAATTGCAGTACAGCTATGACACCCACCTGATCAGCAGCATGCGTTTCAGCTACGTCTATTCAGGCCAGCAAGATGATAGGAAGCACTTCTTCTTTATGCGGGCAAATTTCGAGTCCGCTGGATTCCTGCTGAGTTCGTTATCGGGGCCACTGCAACTCAAGCAGAATAACCAAGGGGTGTACGAGCTATTTTCAATCCCCTTTTCACAGTACATAAAGCCAGATGTCGATCTCAGTTTCCATCACACCATCAACAATGAAAATTCCATCATTTACCGACTGAATGCCGGAGTAGGTATTCCTTATGGCAATTCATCCGCACTTCCCTTCGAGAAAAGCTATTTCGCCGGAGGCGCAAACAGCATGCGTGCATGGATTGCCTACACACTTGGACCTGGAACGTATGTGAACACACAAGGCATCGAACAGACCGGGGACATCAAGCTGGAATCCAATATTGAATATCGTTGTTTCCTGATGAAGATCATGGGCACTGGCGCCATTGAAGGAGCACTTTTTACGGACATCGGAAATATCTGGACATTGAATGTGGATCCTAATCGACCAGGCACACAGTTCAAAGCGAACACTTTTATTGATCAAGTTGGTATAGGAAGTGGACTTGGCTTACGATTTAACTTCAGCTTTTTTATTTTACGTCTTGATATGGCTGTTAAAATGCGCGACCCAGGGTATGAAAAAGGTAGCCGTTGGGTGTATCCCAACCATAAATTTGGCATCAGTGATGTTACTCCCAATCTTGCCATTGGATATCCATTCTAATTCTACCAAACCCGCCTCTCCTATTTAACACCCTGAACTACAGGGGTTTTCATATCCGAATTTCTATATTAGTTTTGCACAAGATTTCTTCAACCAATCACACATGTCTTACTCCTCCATTGTCGAGTTATTAGGTCCTTCGGCCGATCATCTTTTGAAGCATCAATGCACTGGAATTCGCAAAGAACAATTGCACTTACCAGGAGCTGATTTCACCAACCGTATTTTTAGCGAAAGCAACCGCAACAATCAGGTATTACGAAGTTTATCGTCTCTTTATGATCATGGTCGACTGGGAGGAAGCGGCTATCTTTCCATCCTGCCGGTAGATCAGGGAATAGAACATTCCGCAGGCGCTTCGTTTGCTCCTAACCCTATTTATTTTGATCCTGAAAATATCGTAAAACTTGCCATCGAAGGTGGATGCAATGCAGTTGCTTCTACTTTCGGAGTATTGGGCATGGTATCCCGTAAATACGCCCACAAGATTCCATTCATCGTCAAAATCAACCACAACGAGTTTCTAAGCTACCCCAACAAATACGACCAAATAATGTTCGGCAATGTCAAGGATGCTTGGAACATGGGAGCAGTTGCTGTAGGCGCTACTATTTATTTCGGATCTGATGAATCAGCCAGACAGATCCAAGAAGTCAGCGAAGCCTTTGAATACGCGCATGAACTCGGGATGGCTACAATACTATGGTGCTACCTGCGTAATCCTGGGTTTAAAAAAGACGGAACAGACTATCACACAGCAGCTGATTTGACCGGTCAAGCAAATCATCTAGGAGTCACCATTCAATCCGATATCATCAAGCAAAAATTACCCACCAATAATGGTGGGTATACGGCCATTAATTTCGGCAAGACGCATCCAAAAGTATATTCAGAATTAACAACGGATCATCCAATTGACCTCTGTAGATACCAAGTAGCCAATTGTTACATGGGAAGAACAGGACTAATTAATTCAGGAGGAGAATCAAAAGGAGCCAGCGATTTATCAGAGGCAGTTACGACAGCCGTCATCAACAAACGCGCAGGCGGACAAGGATTGATATCGGGTCGTAAAGCATTTCAAAAACCTATGGCAGAAGGTATCACCCTTCTTCAAAAAATACAAGACGTTTACCTGTCGCCTGACGTTACCATCGCCTGATTTCATCTATCTAATTTGTAACTATCGACTATGTCTTGGTTTCAACGCATCAAGGAAGGTATCACTACCTCCACCAACGAAAAGAAGGAAACACCAGAAGGCCTCTGGTACAAATGTCCCTCTTGTAAACACATTGCGCCAACAAAAGATCATATCGCGCGCAATTACGTGTGTGACCAGTGTGGCTACCACGACCGCATCGGCTCACAACAATACTTCGAAATTCTGTTTGACGACCATCAGTTCACCGAACTAGATGCGGATATGATCTCCTTAGATCCATTGGAATTCACTGATACCAAAAAATACAGCAGCCGCATCAAGGATACCCAGAAGAAAACCGGCTTTAAGGATGCATTGCGAACAGGCGTCGGTGTAGTTGATGGCGAACCTCTGGTAGTTGCTTGTATGGACTTCGGATTTATTGGTGGCTCTATGGGTTCTGTAGTTGGAGAAAAAATTGCTCGGGGAATTGATTACTCCCTGAAGAACAAAATTCCATTCATGATTATCTCCAAATCGGGTGGGGCGCGCATGATGGAAGCAGCATTTTCACTGATGCAAATGGCCAAAACCTCCGCCAAGCTGACATTATTGGCTGATGCAGGTATACCTTATATTTCGTTATTGACGGATCCTACTACAGGTGGTGTAACCGCATCGTATGCCATGCTTGGAGATGTAAACATCGCTGAACCAAAGGCACTTATAGGGTTCGCCGGACCCCGAGTTGTAAAGGAAACTATAGGAAAGGATCTCCCAAAAGGCTTCCAAACCGCCGAATTCGTATTGGAACACGGTTTTTTAGACTTCATTGTGGATCGGAGGGAGTTAAAAAGTAAAATGGCACAGCTACTGCGCTTATTTAAAAATTAAGCGATAATAGTTGGTATTGATTGAATAAAGCGTATCTTCGCACCTCATTTTAACGCCCTTAGAAGTACATAGCAATGAAAGTAACTAGTGCAGACAAAAAAGAGATTTTCAAGAATTTCGGTGGTTCTGAAACCAATACCGGTTCTTCTGAAGCGCAAATCGCACTTTTCACCAAGCGTATCGAGTTTATGACCGATCACTTGCGTACCTATAAAAAAGATTTTTCCACAGAACGCGCCTTGATTTCCTTGGTAGGAAAGCGTCGTAGCCTTTTGGACTACCTCCAAAAGACCGATATCGAGCGTTACCGGAAGATCATTTCGAGCCTGAAAATCAGAAAGTAATATAATCTACAAACAAGTTAAAAAAGGCAACCTTGAGGTTCGCCTTTTTTGCTTTTAAAGCGGTCCAATTAACATCATGTCAAACAAAGCAATCATTAAAGAATTCGATCTCGGCGATGGCCGGAAAGTATCGATTGAAACCGGTCGACTGGCCAAGCAAGCCGACGGATCTGTCGTAGTTCGTATGGGTAATGCCATGCTTATGGCCACTGTCGTATCGAGCAAAAAGGCAAAAGAAGGCGTTGACTTCCTTCCTCTTACGGTCGATTATCAAGAAAAATTCTCTTCCGTTGGTCAATTCCCAGGCGGCTTCCTCAAGCGTGAAAGCCGTATGTCAGAATACGAAATCCTTATCAGCCGTCTTGTTGACCGTGCATTGCGTCCCATGTTCCCGGATGATTATCATGCCGACACTCAGGTGATGGTCACCTTGATCTCTGGCGATAAATCTATTCAACCGGATGCTTTAGCCGGACTCGCTGCATCAGCAGCCATTACTATTTCAGATATTCCGTTCAATGGACCAATTTCAGAAGTACGTGTAGCACGCATCGATGGCCAGTTCGTCATCAACCCATTCACAGCTGACCTTGAACGTAACGACATCGATTTGATGGTGGCCGGCTCTGCCGACAGTATCGTAATGGTTGAAGGTGAAATGAATGAAGTGAGTGAAGAAGATATGCTCGAAGCGATTCGAGTAGCGCACCAAGCCATTAAACTACAATGCCAAGCCCAGCTGGAGCTTCGTGAAATGTGTGGCTCAAAGCCTAAGCGCGAATACTCGCACGAAACCAACGACGAGGCATTGCGCGATCAGTTGCATGCTGCTACGTATGATAAAGCGTATGCCGTTGCACGTTCGGCCAATCCGAATAAACACCAGCGAATGGAAGCGTTTCATGCAATCAAGGAAGAATTCATGCAATCACTTCCTGAAGAAGATCGTGCCGCAAAAGCAGGGCTTGTAGACCGATACTTTTTCGATGTCGAAAGTGATGCCATGCGTAACTGCATTCTGAATGAGGGCGTGCGTTTAGATGGTCGCACCACCACCACCATTCGTCCAATTTGGAGCGAAGTCGATTACCTTCCTTCTCCACACGGATCTTCTATTTTCACACGTGGCGAAACTCAAGCCATGGCCACTGTTACCTTGGGAAGTAAGCTCGACGAACAGATGATTGACGTGCCGATGTACGAAGGATCCAGCAAATTCATGTTGCACTATAACTTCCCTGGTTTCTCAACCGGTGAAGTAAAGCCAAATCGTGCTCCTGCCCGCCGGGAAATCGGTCATGGAAACTTGGCCATGCGTGCACTTAAGAAGGTCCTGCCTGATACAACGGTTTGCCCATACACCATCCGTATCGTATCCGATATCCTGGAATCTAACGGATCCTCCTCCATGGCTACTGTTTGCGCAGGCACCTTGGCATTGTTGGACGCAGGAGTGAAAATCTCAGGACACGTTTCAGGTATCGCCATGGGACTTATCATGAATAAAGAAGGTAAATATGCCATCCTAAGTGATATCCTGGGTGATGAAGATCACTTAGGTGACATGGATTTCAAAGTTACCGGTACTGCAAAAGGTATCACTGCCTGTCAGATGGACCTGAAAGTACAAGGTCTTTCTTTCGAAATCATGTTGAAAGCGCTGAATCAAGCTCGCGAAGGTCGTTTACACATCCTCGACGAAATCGTCAAGACCATGCCAACTGTTCGTGAAGACTATAAGCCACATGCTCCTCGTATTGAAAAACTGACAATTCCGAAAGAATTCATCGGCGCTGTTATCGGACCTGGCGGAAAAGTAATTCAAGAAATTCAACGCGAGACGAATACCCAGATCTCCATTGAAGAAGTCAACAATGAAGGCATTGTCGAAATTTCATCCAGTGATAAATCAGGTATCGACGCTGCGATGGCTCGAATCAAAGGAATTGTTCAAGTTCCTGAAGTGGGTGAAATTTATGAAGGTAAAGTCAAAAACATCATGGACTTTGGTGCCTTTATCGAATTCCTTCCTGGTAAAGATGGACTACTCCACATCTCAGAAATATCCTGGGATCGAATTGATTCCATGCAAGGCGTTTTCAAAGAAGGTGAAATGGTAAAAGTCAAATTGATTGAAGTTGATAAAAAGACCGGAAAATTCCGTCTTTCACGTAAAGTCCTTATGCCCAAACCAGACAATTATGTAGAAAAGGGCCCTAAAGGACCGCCACGACGTCCTACTAATGAAAACTAATCTGAAGAATTTTCAGATAAATACAGTGAAACGCCTCCTCATATGGAGGCGTTTTCATTTTCAGACAACACTATCACGCAATTAATGTGACATTCGCTTGCTATCTAAAAAACGAGAAATCCCCCATTACACTGCTTTAAGCCACTCCTCAGGCATCACTAACCCAAACTTTCCAATTAATGTAAGATGTCCGCTTTTTTCAAAATAAATTCTGAAACTAAATGAATACATGGCCGTTTCACCCGACATATACATTCTGAAAGAACCCATCGAGGAGCATGAGACAACTAAAAATTACCAAGCAGGTAACCAATCGCGAAACAGCATCATTGGATAAATACCTGCAAGAAATCGGCCGCGTAGAACTTATTACCGCAGAAGAGGAAGTACGACTTGCTCAGCTGATTAAAAAAGGAGACCCAAGGGCGTTAGATCGTCTGACTAAAGCAAATCTTCGATTTGTGGTTTCTGTTGCAAAACAATATCAAAATCAAGGACTTACTCTTGGCGACTTGATTAACGAAGGAAATCTGGGACTAATTAAGGCTGCCCAACGTTTCGATGAAACACGTGGATTCAAATTCATCTCCTACGCCGTCTGGTGGATCCGTCAATCAATTCTTCAAGCCTTGGCTGAACAATCCCGTATCGTTCGACTTCCGTTGAATAAAATTGGCTCCATTAATAAGATCAACAAGACATTTTCAAAATTAGAACAGGAATTTGAGCGCGAACCATCTCCCGAAGAGATAGCAACTGCCATGTCACTCAATATCGATGATATTAAAGAAGCTATGCGCTCTTCCGGCCGTCATGTATCCATGGATGCACCACTGACACAAGGCGAAGACAGCACTTTGATAGATGTACTTGGTGATGACGATCAACCAAATCCTGATCAGGCATTAATTACAGAATCACTGCGCCGCGAAGTGGAACGAGCATTGTTCACCTTGACTCAACGTGAAGCTGATGTTATACGACTTTATTTCGGCCTGGCTGGTGAACAGCCGATGACACTGGAAGAAATCGGAGAACGATTCGACCTCACCCGCGAACGCGTACGTCAAATCAAAGAAAAGGCTATTCGCCGACTTAAACATACTTCTAGATCAAAAATCCTAAAGACCTATCTCGGCTAATACCGACATTGGGGAAGCAATGAAAAAACGAAGCAGAGATGCTTCGTTTTTTTTGTTTTATGGACTTGCCACTTGAACAGTCACTACTCCATTACATCATGACGACCTCGTCCGTAATTTAATATATTTGCACACCACCAATTCCTACAACGATGCCACTCATCGCCCCCTCCATGTTATCCGCTGATTTTGGAAATATCCAGCGGGATGTTGAGATGATAAATAACAGTGTTGCCGACTGGTTTCATATTGATATCATGGACGGTGTATTCGTGCCCAATATTTCGTTCGGTTTTCCGGTTTTAAAAGCCATTGCCAAACATGCCAAAAAACCACTGGATGTGCACTTGATGATTGTACAACCTGAACGCTACATACAAGCCTTCAAAGATGCCGGCGCACATGTACTAAGTGTCCACTATGAAGCATGCACTCACCTACATCGCACGGTTCAGGAAATACACGCAGCTGGCATGATGCCAGGTGTAGCCATCAATCCGCACACCAATATTTCATTGTTGGAGGATATCATTGCAGATATTGACCTGGTATGCGTTATGAGTGTAAATCCTGGATTCGGAGGACAAAAATTCATTGAAGGAACATATCAGAAAGTAGAGTCACTCAACAATTTAATTGCAAGAAAAAACTCCCGTGCTAAAATTGAAATAGATGGCGGTGTAGACTTGCAAAATGCTTCCAACTTAGTGAAAGCCGGTGCAGATGTGTTAGTGGCCGGAAATACAGTTTTCGCCTCCAAGGACCCTGGTGCAACTATCCTTAAGTTACAGCAGTCTTGACTAAAACATCACTTGGTTTTTCTTTCCTGCTAAAAGTCCTCGAAGCATGCTAATGAGGTAGCCGGTGAGATTAACCTACTCCTTGCCTTCGAGGTAATCTTTCAAGTATTCAAATCGTGCTGTTAACTTCCCGTCTTTTACAATCGTAGCACGTCCGATTAATTCCTCATTGTCTTCACCACATAAGGCAGGCAGCACCCGCTCCATTAAGTGCTTTCCAAAACCATCTGAAGCATCGCGTGGCAATTCACAAGGCAAATTATCAACAGCCATAACGGTGATGGCCTCCTTTGTGAAAGGCTCCACTTCCCTTCCTGATATCGGGTCATACCCCATGAATTTATTATCGATGGTAGTAGCGCGGTTGGTAGATGGAATACTACCACCAATATCACACGTTACGTCGGCAATAACACTAATTCTGAAACTAGGATCTTTCATTCGATCCAACGAAAAAAGAATATCAGCATTCGGATCCCAGTACGTACAATGGATTAGCAAGTCGGTGACACTGGCAAATGAATCAGGATCACTGAAAATACACCGGTACCTTTCAGGATGCTGATGAAAATCAGGACCCGAATAAGGTGAACCATCTATGGCTGAATAGTAATCACCAGAATGTAATTGAACATAGACTGGCTCCCGGAAGGTGTAATTCAGGAACTCATACGGGGTCACCTTTCTCATATTCATGGCACCCATTGTTTCACTGGCACCATTCGCCACCCGTCCACTTCCTGTCACTACCACCTTAATATTGGGTAGATGTGCTTTATCCAGCTCTCTGAAAATCTCTTTTTTATCGTGGCAATCGTGCGCAGGCTTTAGTTTAAAAAGATTGTACTTCATCCCATACCCCATCACCCCGTTATAGGCACCAACGATACCGGCATACCGACCGAAACCAATGATACGATTACCATGTTTATCGACGAGACATTCATAATCGACCATTCGGATGCTTTTATCGGCAAGCACCTGCAGCAGCGAACGGTTATAAGATTGTTTCTTGATCGTATGCGAGAAAAAAAGATAGGTCTTACCAGCAATCAGGTCACTTTTAGGAACCTCCTTGATTCCCATCAGAATGTCACAATCCGACAGATCCTCTTGTAAAATAATGCCAGCATCCACGTATTCATCATCTGAAAAAGCCCTCCAATCACTAGGTTGAACAACTAATGAAACCTCTGGATAATCGGTGTGAATCTGCTTACATTGTTCGGGTGTAAAAGGAACCCTGCGGTCGCGTGGCAATTTTCCCTCGCGAAGAATCCCCAATTTTATCTTTTTCATGGCTGATCTACTAAGGTTCATCCTTACTAATAAATACTTCGGAAGGTTTCATCGATGGACGATTCGCTGTACCTTTACGCGTTACGAACACCATCATGCGTTTCGATATACTAACCGTAGTTCCAGGCCTATTGGAAAGCCCTTTCTCCCACTCTATTGTCCAGCGGGCCATTAAGAAAGGATTAGCAGAAATACACATTCACAACATCCGCGACTACACGACCGATAAACATCGATCAGTAGACGACTATCCTTATGGGGGTGGTGCGGGCATGGTGATGATGGCAGAGCCAGTTATCAAGTGTATCGAACAATTAAAATCAGAGCGCAACTACGACCTGGTGGTATATATGAGTCCGGATGGAGAGCTTTTCGACCAGCCCATTGCCAATCGTTTATCCCTGTTTCAGCATGTTATCATTCTCTGCGGTCATTATAAAGGAATTGATGAGCGAATCAGGGCACACTTTATAGATCAGGAAATATCGGTAGGTAATTATGTGCTTTCCGGCGGGGAACTGGCAGCAGCTATCGTTTGCGACGCTGTCATTCGACTTTTACCAGGTGTTATTGGCGATGAGACCTCTGCCCTTTCGGATTCATTTCAAGACGACTTGGTAGCTCCACCGGTCTATACCCGACCTGCAGATTTCCGAGGCATGAAAGTCCCCGATATACTATTATCAGGCAATACCCCTGAAATCGATAAATGGCGGCACGCGGAGGCCGTAAAAAGAACCAAGGAACGAAGACCTGGATTATTGGGGGACCATTAACCACTCACCGATAGCATGAGCAGAGTGATTTGGAAAAAATAACGCCTAAAGTGTTGTTTTTTATTGAAAAAGCGTATATTTGCAGTCCGATTTCGGGCAAATCCGGTCGTAAATAATTGACAATCATGGACTTAGTTAAATTAGCTTCAGAAACCGCTATTGAAAAACGCGAACATCCTTCGTTCAAGGCTGGTGATACAATTACGGTGTACTATAAAATCATCGAGGGAAATAAAGAGCGTATCCAGCAATACCAAGGAGTCGTTCTTCAATGTAAAGGTTCTGGCCTTACCCAGACGTTTACGGTTCGTAAGATTTCTAACGGTGTTGGCGTAGAGCGTATTTTCCCGTTGTACTCTCCGAAGATTGACAAGATTGTGGTTGACAAGCGCGGTATCGTTCGTCGTGCTCGTATCTTCTACCTGCGTGGAATTTCTGGTAAGAAAGCACGTATCGAGGAGAGAAAATCCTAATTGCTTAAAGAGCTCTAATTATAGGCTGTCACCCTGGTGACAGCCATTTTTTTTATAGGACATTTTCAACGTTACCCGGCATTGATTGCATTGATTTCCATTAAACAATTTTAGCCAAATGACCCATCCAAAAAAGACGTTGGTAGTAGGTGCATCCAACAATCCGGAACGCTATTCATTCAAAGCCATTCAAGCACTCCTAAATCATGGCCATCCGGTGGAGGCAATCGGAAAACGAGAAACAACCATCGGAAAAATAGAAATACTCACAGGTGAACCGCATCTGGAGGAGATCGACACAATTACACTCTACCTATCTGCCGACAATCAAGCACCGTTGCACAAGTATTTTATTTCCTTACACCCAAAGCGCATTATCTTCAATCCTGGCGCTGAAAATCCATCACTTGAACAACTAGCCACCAGCCAAGGAATAACTTGTCAGCATGCCTGCACGTTAGTCCTATTGGCTACCGGTCAATATTGACAGCACAGTTATAACAGCTGATTAAATTTGCGAGATGGAACTTCTCCTTTAATCGCGCTCCACGTAATTCAAATCACGCGAATAGGAATCGCGGATGGAAAAAATTCCCCAGAGGGCAAGTACAAATGAAAGTATTCCTACGATCGCAGCGGCACCTGTTTTCGGATAACGGGTAGTTCCCTCCAAGAAGTCAGCTAGGAACTTGTAGAGTAGCGTCAAAGGAATGACGGATCCGCGAACGAAATTAGGCACCGTATTCGTGACAGTGGCACGTATATTTGTTCCAAATAATTCAGAAGCCATCGTCACAAAAAGCGCCCAATATCCCGTGGCAGCGCCCAGCAAAAAGCACATGCTATAAAACCAATCAAGTTGTAAGGAAACAGGAAAGAGATAGAACTCTGTAAGAATTAGGGAGAAAAAAAGAAACGCGATAACAACCCGTTTGCGCGAACGCTTCAATTGACTCATCGTACCGCTTAGCATGTCACCTACAGATAGTCCGATATAGGTGTACATCACAACAGTTCCAGTAGCTACACCTTGAATACCCATTT
The DNA here is from genome assembly GCA_947465495.1 of Candidatus Pollutiaquabacter sp. GTDB lineage: Bacteria > Bacteroidota > Bacteroidia > AKYH767-A > 2013-40CM-41-45 > Pollutiaquabacter. Next base: position 22,841 of record CANIAS010000035.1, read on the forward strand.
CGGTGGTAATTGGTATACAAAGTGCAATCAAAATTCCGACAATGAACCAAACTGGTAAACCGATAAGAATGCAAAAAATGTAGCGACGAAGTAGTTGTTTGTTTTTGAATAACATTAAAAATTGACCACGACCTACACCGGATTCACGCGCATCGTGGAACATTCGTGACTCGAAAGTTCCAAGGCGTAAGACCAACAAGAAGAATCCAAGCAAACCTCCAACGATATACGCCATTTCCCATCCCACCAAGGATGTTCCGAATGTAGCATTTGCCACGGAAGCAAAATAGGCTCCATCCTTACCTACCATTCCGGCAAAAACTGCACCCAAAGCGCCGAAGGTTACTATCAACATCGTTCCATATCCTCGTGTCTCTTTCGACATCGACTCAACGACAAGTGTAATACCTGCACCTAACTCACCAGCAAGTCCCAATCCAGCCAATATCCGCACAAAGGCATATTGAGGCAATGTGGTCACAAATGCATTCGCGATGTTTGCTACGGAATAGAGTAGAATGGATCCAAACAATACGGACAATCTCCCCTTTTTATCACCTAGTATCCCCCAAAGTATTCCTCCCAATAACATACCACCCATCTGGCAGTTAAATAAAAATATTTCATTGGAAGAATAGTCAACGCCGCCGAGGCCAAGTGCCTCCAAACTATCCTTCTTAACAATATTAAAAAGAATCAAGTCGTAGATATCTACAAAGTATCCCAAAGCAGCAACTATCACCAGAGCATTGATGGGACTTTTAATCCTCAAGGAGGTAGAATTCATGATACGAATATAATCAATACAAAGTGAACAGTCTGTTGAAAGCAGACTGATAGCCAATAGAAACAGAAAGTAAGCGACTATATGGTATCGGCGCTATATCCATAAACAGCAGGATTCTTACCACCCATCGGACGAACATAGGACGATAATTGACCACGATGATGAATAATATCAAAAAAGAAAAACCACATCATCTGCATTCGAGACAAAGTAACCAAGGGCTTACCTCCTACTAACAATTCTACGTGCTCTTTTTCCCATTGGGTCTCTGTAATTTCTCGGAGCGTTGCTGTAACAACGGCTGCCAATTCACCATAAGCAGTTGCTGAATCAGCAGATGTTAGAACAGGATACACCAATGTCTCATCACATCTATTAGTACGTAGTATAACATCTAAATCAACCACATGACCCAATAAGTGTTCGACAATTTCTTTGGCTGAACGATTAACAGCATGTGGTCGATAATCCAATTGATCAGTTGGTAATGCAGCTATTAATGACTGAGTTGCGGCCAATTCATTGGCCCAACACGATTGGAAGAATTGTAGATTAGTCATCATCTATATTGTGTTAAGTAGGACTGGCGTTTGTATTTAACAAACAGGATACGGCTAAATTTAGTGTTTTTTAAGGCGGATCGAATTGATCCCCAA
>CANIAS010000036.1 GCA_947465495.1 Candidatus Pollutiaquabacter sp.
ACGTTTGTCCCACCTACTGACTACCGCTACCCTTTCCTTCAACAAGACTGAAGTACCAGTATGCTAACATCTGCCTGTTCACAATGATCGGCCATTCCAAGCATTAGGGCAACCAATTCACAGATATTTGCACGAATGGCAAAGCATAAAAACTGGTATTGGCCGCAGATCTGGTCAATTGTCAAAAACAAGTTCGTGCTAACGACACTTGGATTTGTTATTTGGCTCGGTTTTTTTGACAAGAATGACTTTCTGACGACGCACTCCTACCGTCAAAAACTGCATCAATTACAAGCCGAACGTGATTACTACGAAGTAGAAATCGAAAAAAACAAAGCTTACCTCGAACATCTCGAAACTAATCCAGATAATTTGGAGCGCTTTGCACGCGAAAAGTATTTGATGAAAAAGGACAATGAAGAGATTTTTGTCATCGTTCAGGAAAAGCCCGAGCAGGAATAACTATCGGTACTCTCCAAACACTCTTCTCATCGCGTCTGCGATTTCACCCAAGGTAGCATACTGCTCGACGGCATCAATAATAACAGGCATAAGGTTATTTCCAGTGGATGCTGTTTCTTCCACGCGCTTGATACAAGTTGCCACTCGACTAGGATCGCGCTCATTTTTAAGTTGACGGAGTTTTTCTATTTGTACCTGTCGAATTGAATCATCCACCGTAAAATGCTTGTCGAACGGAGGCTCTTCGACCTGGAGATGGTTCACCCCTACAATCAACCGAGTGCCTTGTTCTATAGAACGCTGGTATTCATACGAAGCAGCAGCAATTTCTTGTTGTATATAACCGGATTCAATGGCAGAAACAGAGCCGCCCATAGCGTCTATCTTATGGATATATTCCCATGCCTTTTGCTCTAGTTCGTCTGTCAATGCTTCCACGAAATAAGAACCCGCTAAGGGATCAACAGTATCTGCAGCACCACTTTCGAAAGCGATGATTTGTTGCGTACGTAACGCGATTCTCGCAGCCTCTTCAGTTGGCAAACTAAGTGCTTCGTCATATCCATTGGTATGCAGGGATTGTGTACCGCCCATGACAGCCGACAATGCCTGTAATGTTACACGAACTACGTTGTTGAGTGGTTGTTGAGCTGTCAACGTGGAGCCGCCTGTTTGTGTATGGAATCGGAGCATCATGGCCCGCTCATCCTTAGCGCCCAACTCTTTCATCATGGTAGCCCACATACGGCGCGCCGCACGAAATTTAGCTACCTCTTGAAAAACATTATTATGTGCATTAAAGAAAAAAGAAAGTCTTTTACCAAAGACATCAATATCCAAACCTTTTTCCATGGCAGCTTTTACATAGGCCTTTCCGTTGGATAAAGTAAATGCCAATTCCTGTGCAGCCGTGGAACCAGCTTCCCGAATGTGATACCCTGAAATCGAAATGGTGTTCCACTTGGGAACCTCTTTACTGCAATACTCGAAGATATCCGTAATGATCCGCATGGACGGCTTCGGAGGATAAATGTACGTTCCGCGCGCAGCGTATTCCTTTAACAAATCATTCTGAATCGTTCCTGAGATCTTACGAATATCTGCACCTTGCTTTTTTGCCAAGGCTATATAAAATGCCAACAGTATAGAGGCAGTTGAATTGATCGTCATCGACGTGGTAATGTCTTCCAGACGAATACCAGCAAAAAGGATTTCCATGTCCTTGATTGAATCAATCGCTACGCCGGCCTTGCCCACCTCACCATCCGACAACTCATGATCGGAATCATAACCAATCTGAGTGGGCAAATCAAATGCTACAGACAAACCTGTTGTTCCTTGAGAAAGCAGGTAATGATACCGTTGATTTGAAGCTTCTGCGGTCGAAAACCCAGCGTATTGACGCATGGTCCAAAGCTTGCCACGGTACATATCAGGCTGTATGCCACGCGTGAACGGAAATTGTCCTGGAAAGGCAGGAGTTGAAGTGGGCTGATCGTAGACAGATTTTATCTCAATGCCACTTTCAGTAAATATCTTCTTCGGATCCATGGGAGTCATGAGTGTCTGCGGCCCGTCTGACCTGTAATTGAATGTTTGACTGTCAATGGTACCATCATGTACCAAATAATTTCTGTGCTTCGGATTTCAATTGATAGATAGCCGTCTGAGTCGGTAGCATTTCCATGTTATGGACTTTTTCAAAGATAGTTGCACTCATTTGGATACCCGAAGCGCTGGCACCAACTGAATGATAGGCTTGTTGTACAAGCTCCATCACTTCGTCCTTCGCGGAACACACCGTCTGCCAAGATTCATCGGAAACATATAGCTGTTGCGATAAATTATGTTCAAATTCAGATCGAATGTTAATCAGTAATTCCAAGTGTAAATGTTGTGCTGGCATATTCCCCTGATGTACACGCACCAACAAACTATTGGGAGAAATACGTTCCATGAAAAGTATCAGTCGTTCATACGCCTGCAGTTTCAACGGCAAAGCTTCGCGCATCTTGGATGCTCGTTCTTCCACCACTTTTACTTGCAAATCACGATCTGTCATTCTTTTAAGCATCGCGAGCTGAACATCGGTAAAACGTTTTACCATTAGGAACATCGCCATGATAACAAGAATGGCGGGAACAAAATAGAACAGTGTATCAGTCCAATCAGTAGTCATAATTCAAGGATTTACCAAGCTCTGTATTTAGTAGTTATTTCAAAAAGATGACGGAAGATGGATTGCTCGGAAGAGTCGAATTTCATCTTGCGTCGTTCGAATACTCGTTGTGCCACTTCAATTGCTTCTTCCATCCGATAGGTTGTAAAACCTTCCGAACCTCCCCACGAAAAAGAGGGGATAAATTTGGGAGGAAAGCCTGTACCAAAAATATTAGCACCAACCCCTACGACTGTCCCTGTATTAAACATGGTATTAATACTACACTTTGAATGATCGCCCATGATGAGTCCACAGAATTGCAACCCGGTATTGATATACGACTCCTCCTGATAACTCCACACTTTTACGCTGGAATAGTTATTCTTGAGGTTGGAGTTATTGCTATCCGCACCGAGGTTACACCATTCTCCAATCACAGCATTCCCAAGAAATCCATCGTGGGCTTTGTTAGAATAACCAAATAAAACAGCATTATTCACTTCTCCTCCGACTCGACATTCCGGTCCGATGGTGGTGGCTCCGTAGATTTTTGCACCCATCTTTAGTTGTGCATGCGTTCCTAGTGAAAATGGACCACGAATCAGACAACCCTCCATGACTTCGGCGTCTTTTCCAATATAAATCGGACCAGTAGTAGTGTTCAAGATGGAACATTCAACCTTTGCGCCATCTTCCAAAAAAACAGCACCATCTCCAACGATTTGATTGGAACTAGAAAGTTTTGCGGATAATCGTCCTGCTGTCACCAGTGCAAAATCTTCACGAATAGCCACTTCATTCTTTGAGAAAATATCCCAAGGATGAGTCAACTGATGCAAAGCGGCTGTTGAGCTCAGTGATTTTTCAACGACGAGATGATCGATGGAATTGATTGATTCGAGGTGGTCAGCTGACACCCGAATCGCCACAGTAACACCTGCATTGATCAGCTTGGCATTGATTGGAAGCTCCATGATTTCAGCAACCAATTTTTCATTGGGTAAAATGGAACCATTGATGAGTAAATTTTCTGCAGCAACCTTTTTCGGAAATTTTTCACTCAGGTAAGGCTCGGCAAGCCAAGAGAACGTCGCACCATTCAAGTGATGTTGCCATTTTTCCCGAATCGTAAGGATACCAATACGGATTTCGGCTACGGGTCGTGTGAACGTCAATGGAAGTAAGGACGTCCTGGTAGAATCATCAAAGAAGATACAATTCATAGTAGTATCCAGCCATGTGTGCTGGAATTCAAAAGTAACCATAGTAAAAGAAAAAGTCCCTTGGTGTAAGGGACTTTTTACAAAAAATCTTGCTCCAAAATTATTTGTTTTCGGTAGGCGCTTGCTTTTTAGCATAACGCGTACGGAACTTGTCGACACGACCAGCGGTATCGATAAGCTTCATCTTACCCGTATAATAAGGGTGTGACATATGGCTGATATCCAATTTAACAAGAGGATATTCATTTCCATCGGTCCACTTAACGGAATCTTTGGTTTCAACAGCAGAACGGGTCAGGAAGGAATAGTCGCAGGACATGTCCTTGAAAACTACCATTCTATAATTCTTCGGGTGGATATCTTTCTTCATTATTGACGTAATTTCGAGTGCAAAAGTACATTTTCTTTTCAAATATCCAAATATTTTAAACTTGACTTTAGGTCAAATTGGGGTTACTTTAGGGGCTCAAAAATCGAAAAACGTCTTTTACGCTGAATTTCAGCGTATCTTAAACAACTCATCGTAGCATTCAAACCCTACCGGATCAGAAGTCAAGACAGACCTGTTTCGGCGGAATCCAACCGATGTTGGATTCTACCACCAATTTAAAGTAATATGAGCGACATGGAAATGACCAAAGAGGCCGTCATCAATCGGCTGGAAGAAATTAGCAAAGAAGAGATTTCAGAAGATATCTTCGTAAAAGCAAACGACCTGAAGAACGACTATCTGCGATTAGCAGAACATCAACGTCAGGAACAACTCCAAAAATTCCTTGAAGAAGGTGGCAATGCCGATGAATTCGATCCGGCTAAAGATCCAGGAGACACACGTTTCAATGAACTTTTAATCATTTTAAATGATCGTCAGCAGAAGTTTAAAAAGCTTCGTGCGGACGAAGTGCTTTCAAAATTAAAAGCCAAAAAAGACCTGGTAGACGAACTCGAAAAGCTCGTCAATGAGGAAACCAACATTGGGAAAGCCTTCAATTCGTTCCGTGAAATACAGAATAAATGGAAAGAGATTGGCAATGTTCCTACCAAGGAATACAAAGACCTTCAAAGCGCCTACCATCGCCACGTCCACAACTTCTATTATAACATGAAGTTGAGTAAAGACTTGCGCGACCTTGACTTTAAGCGCAATCTTGAAATCCGCGAACAATTGTTGAGTAAGATTGAATCTTTATTGCCGATGGAATCCATCCGCGGTGTAGAACGCATGCTCAATCTCTATCGCATGGAATGGTCAGAATGCGGACCAACTCCCATGGATAGTGTCGATTCGCTCCGCACTCGCTACCGCGAACTCATTGGACAAGTCCTACAACGCATTCGCGATTTCTACCAAGCACAACAACAAGAAGAAGCCAAAAACCTGGAAACAAAGCGAGCTCTCCTAGAGCGAGCCAAAGGGATAGCAGCCGAAAACTTCGATACGCCAAAGCAATGGCAGACGATGACTGAAACCATTAACCGCTTAATGGAAGAATGGAAACAGGTTGGTTATGGCCCGAAGGAAGAAAATGAGAAAATTTGGGAAGAGTTTCGTGGGTGCATGAATGAGTTTTACAAGAAGAAAAAGAATTTCTTCGGCGAACTCAAAAAAGTAAACAAAGTCGCTAAGGATAAAAAGTTAGAATTGATCCGTAAAGCAGAAGAGATAGCAGCCAGCGCACCAGATTCTTTTGAAGATGCTACCAAGCTTGTACTTGACTTGCAAAAATCCTGGAAAACAGCTGGCATGGTCGAGTCGTGGGAAGAGAATAAACTGTGGAAGAAGTTCCGCGAAGCTTGCGACAAATTCTTTACTGCAAAGCGGGACTTCTACAACGAACGCGACTCCGACCAAATTGAGAACCTCAAAAAGAAGGAGGAACTTATTGCACGGCTGACGGCCTTCACTCCTACTGGTAATTCCAACGAAGACCTTCAGACTTTGCGCGATTTCTCCAACGAATGGAAAACCATCGAGCACGTACCCTTCAAGGAAAAGCAGCGGATTTGGGAGAAGTACAAAAACGTCATGGACAGCAAGTATGACTCTATGAAATTAGAGGCCTCCGAAATGCATCTTGTGAAATTCAGAAGTAACGTCGAATTATTGTCTCAATCCGGCGATGCTGGTAAAATGATGAATCGCGAAAAGAATTTCATTAAAGAGAAAATCAGCAAACTGCAGCAGACCATCAATCAATACGAGAACAATTTAGGCTTCTTCCGTTCCTCGAAGAACATGGAAGGACTTCTAAAGGAAGTCGAAAGCAATTTGCAACGTGCTCGCGATGAAATGGAATTATTAAATAAAAAGCTAAAGATGTTCAACGACGCCGAGGCATCAAAAAGCAACACACCCTCCTAGCCGAAACCAGATCTAGAGCCGCCCCATCCAGCGGCTCTTTTTTTTAACTAATACTACTTGTTCAAAATCGATACAATAGATTCCTTTTACTAGCGTTCGTTTTATCCGAAAAGCTATCTTTGACACGTGCCACACCAGCGACTGTTCCATTTTTTACTTCTGCTGATCTTTGTCATCAGTGCGACGTATTCTTGTCGCAAAGACGACTTTTCGGACGATCCCTCCATTCAGTTGGAATTCTCTCAGGATACGGTCCAATTCGATACAGTATTTACCACCGTTGGGAGTTCCACTGAAATTTTTACTGTTTACAACCGTTCTTCAAAGTCGATCAAAATCTCTTCCCTGAGAATAGCTGGCGGCAGCAACTCCTACTTTCGGCTTAATGTAGATGGCGTTCCAGGGAATTCCTTCACTGATGTGGAAATTGAAGCCAACGACAGTATTTTCATTTTTGCTGAAGTCACGGTTGATCCTAACAACCAAAATACGCCCCTTGTAGTAACTGATTCCATCCAATTCGTCACCAACGGCAATCTTCAACAAGTGCAACTTGTAGCTTGGGGCCAAGATGCGTATTTTCATAAACCACCACCCAACTCACCACCACTTTTCTTTATAGGTTGTGGCGAAACATGGAACAACGACAAGCCACACGTCATTTATGGTTACGCATTGGTCGACTCTGCCTGTAGTCTTACCATAGCGGCAGGTACAAATGTGTACCTGCACCCAGGGTCGGGTATCATTGTTCTCTCCTCCGGCACCTTGATTGTCAACGGTACTACTGGAAGCCCTGTCGTTTTCCAAGGGGACAGACTGGGAGAAGACTTCAAAGATATTCCTGGTCAATGGGACCGGATCTGGTTGTCAAATATCACACGAAGTAACCTCGTGAATGGAAGCGAAGAAATTGGACCAGGTTCTAGAAACTCGGTTATTCGAAATGCCATTATAAAAAACGGTACCATTGGATTACTGGCAGATACTGTTTATGCGCCCGGCGAGACAACCGTACGAATAGAAAACACCATCGTTAAAAACATGTCCTACAATGGTGTGACGTGCCGAGGAGCCTCCATCAAAGGATATAATAGTGTGTTCGCCAATTGCGGTGGGCCTACCACCAGTTTGCTTTACGGTGGAACGTATGATTTTTACCAGTGTACTTTTGCAAATTATTGGACGAATGGCAATCGGCAAGATCCGACCTTAGTGATGAACAACTATTTTGATGTAAACGTCCGCAGGTTAGATGCCCATTTTTACAACTGCATCGTACATGGTAATCTAGAAACTGAAATCGGTGTAGACTCGTTTCCTCGTGCGGCTCCCAATCAATTCAACTTCCTGTTCGATCATGCCTTATTGAAAGTAGAAAACAACTACCCTACTACTAATCCATCCTATTTTAATGCAGTGTTGCGTGCAACCGGCTACACCAATCAACCCGGTTTCATGGATATCGACAATAACGATTATCAATTAGACTCAATTTCGATTGCGATTAACGCCGGTGATCCTACTATTGTCAATATTGACCCTATACTAAGCACCGATTTATTGGGTCAACTTCGTCCACAAGGAATAGCACCCGACCTTGGCGCCTACGAAAAAAGGTGATCGGAATCATCTTGATCAATTTGCAAGACCATTCCGATGAACCTCCTGTTACCGACCTCGTACCTTCCGCCCATCAGTTATGTAAAAAAAGTGCTGGATGCTGAACATGTTTATCTGGAATCGCATGAGCACTTCGTGAAACAGACTATTCGCAGTCGCTGCGAAATTCTTGGAGCAAATGGTAGACTGAAACTAACCATTCCGGTTTCTCACAATGATCGACGTGAAATTCCAATTGCAGCGGTAACCATTGCTAATAATGAAGCGTGGCAGCGACAACACCTTAAAAGCATTGAATCTGCTTACGGAAAATCACCTTACTTTGAATTTTACGAGGATGATTTACGAGTTATTTTGATGAAAGACTATTCATTGTTAACCGAACTGAACAGCGCGCTGTTGAAATTGATTTTCAAGTGGCTTAAAAAAGATCTTACCATTACAAACACAACTGCTTACACACCGAATCCGGAAAACTTGATTGATTTACGATCGCATTGGAACGAGAATCATCATCCTTCTGATTGCGCACCCTACCAACAAGTATTTTCAGCTAAACATGGTTTCATTCCGGACTTAAGCATCATCGATTTAATCTTTAATGCCGGTCCTGAGGCACATCGGTATTTACAGCGATAACACCTCAGCGACTCGCATGAGGTCGAGTGGAAATTGCTTTTGCGTAGAAACTACTGTTTCAAAGGAGGTCAACGTAATCTGATTATTGATTAAACCAACCATTACACCATTGGCACCTTTAATCAACTCTTCCACGGCAGCAACACCAAAACGACTAGCGAGCACTCGATCAAAACAAGTAGGACTTCCGCCGCGTTGCATGTGGCCCAGGACACTCACACGTGTATCATATTGTTGGAAACGCGACTTGACTTCCTCGGCGATTTTATAAGCGCCGCCCGAATCATCACCTTCAGCTACTATGACGATCATCGATGTTTTTTTACGCTCCCAACCCCGGTTAAGAATGCCTACAATTTGGTCAACACGGGTAGTAGTTTCTGGAATCAAGATTGCCTCTGCCCCACTTCCAATACCGCTGAGAATAGCAATCATACCAGCATCACGACCCATCACCTCGACAAAAAACAACCGATCGTGTGAGTCAGCGGTATCTCGGATTTTATCCACTGCCTGCACCACTGTATTCAAGGCTGTATCGTAACCAATGGCATAGTCCGTTCCAAAAATGTCATTATCAATTGTTTTAGGGATACCAATCACAGGAAAAGAATGCTCTGCCAGAAAAGTGTTGATTCCTCTAAAAGATCCATCGCCGCCAATCAGAACAATACCTTCCACTCCATTCGCACGCAAGTGTTCGGCAGCATTTTGACGCCCTTCCTTCGTTTTAAAACGTTCACTTCTGGCAGTTTTAAGAATAGTTCCACCACGCTGCAGAATGTTACTCACCGAATTGGAATACAACGGCATGAAATTACCATCGATTAATCCTTCGTATCCACGAATCACACCTACGACTTCAACTTGATGATAGATGGAAGTACGTACCACAGCACGGATGGCGGCATTAAGTCCCGGACAATCACCTCCTGTGGTGATAACAGCAATTTTTTTCATAGTTATGCGAGTATTAATAATGGCTCACCCTTTGGTAAGCCATCCTTTTTTGAAGAAGAAAATCAATTGCAGTAACACGATGACAATCATGATTACCACTACAATTACATAACCGTAGGGATGATATAGTTCGGGCATGTTCCACGGCATTTGCCTGCCAGATATTGGATCCACTTCTGCAAAGTTCATCCCATAAAGTCCAACAATAAACGTGAGGGGAATGAAAATAGTTGAAATAATGGTCAATACTTTCATGACCTGATTCAACTTATTACTTACGCTGGAATGATACACATCCATTAAAGAGGCCGTGACTTCTCGGTAGGATTCCACCAAATCCAGGATCTGGATGCAATGGTCGTAGGAGTCGCGCAAGTAGATCTTTGTCTCTTGCCCTATTTGCGAGAAATTACTTCGAAGAATGTCGTTGAGTTTGTCTCGTTCGCTCCAGATGATTCGACGCAATAGAATAAGTTCACGTTTAATGAACAGCACTCGGTCGAGCGACGACTTGGTGGGATTAGAGAGCAATTCGTCCTGTAATTCATCCAGCTTATCGCCCAAATGTTCCAGGATTGGATAGAAATTATCCAGCACAACGTCCATAATCGCATAAGCAAGATAATCCGCTTGCAGCGATCGGAGCTGGCCTTTGCCTTTTCGAATGCGTTCACGCAATGGATTCAAAATATCTTCGTAGCGTTCTTGGAAAGTGAGAACGAAATTTTTACCCAAGAAAATACTAATCTGATCGTCCATTAATCCCGCTTCGCTTTCACGAATTGCTCGGGAAATCAAGAACAAGTTATTGGGATTATCTTCCGCTTTGGGTCGTTGATAAACATTTACGACGTCTTCCATCTGGAGCCGATGGATGCCAAAATAATCAGCCATATACTCCATGAATTTATGATCGCCAAAACCATGAATATCGACCCATTTCACCTTATCAGGCGACTGCTGCATGATTGACTTAAGTTCTTGCAGCGTATTCAGTTGAACCTCTTGGCATCCTTCAGCATCGTACGCCCAATACCGAATTTGAGGAACCAATGCATCCTGACGGACGTTGATCATACCAGGCGCAGTGCCAGGAGGAGCATGCTGGAACCGTTTTATCTTCGATTTTTTTCGGGCTGGTCGTTTCATTCCACCGACGTGTTGCAATTCTAAATATCCAGATTTTCCTTTGCTAGTCAACATCCGCACAGGTAGATTTACCATTAAATTATTGACAAGAAATGACCGGATAACCGCGTACATTTGCAGCATGGAAAAACAGGTGGACTGGTACGAAAAATGGTTCGACTCGCCCTATTATCATTTGCTTTATCATCGTCGTGATTCCTCGGAAGCCGAGCTATTGTTATCAAAACTGATCGACTTTTTCCAAATGAATCCTGGCAGCCGAGTATTAGACATTGCCTGTGGCAAAGGGCGCCATTCCATGTTCTTGGCCTCGCGGGGTTTCGACGTGACGGGTTTTGACCTGTCTCAAAGCAGCATACAACACAACCTTGATTTCGAAACCGACCGCTTGCATTTTTACGTGCACGACATGCGTCATGTATTTCGTGTAAATTACTTTGACTATGCATTCAATCTATTTTCCAGCTTCGGCTATTTCAACAGGACTGAAGAAGATATCGCAGCCATAAAATCTGCCTATACATCCTTGAAGCCAGGCGGGCTTTTTATTTTCGATTATGCAAACGGAGATTGGATACGTCAATTGCCGATGGAATCTGCTAACGACATGGTAAACGGGATACAATTCCAGACCGAAAAATTCATTGACGAACCCTTTGTGATCAAACGAATTTTAGTAACGGATAAAGATCTAAAACAAAACTTCGAAGAACGATTGCGTTTAATCAATCACCTGGAACTGCAGCAACTATTTACGGCCGCAGGATTTGAAATCACGCATCTCTTTGGTTCGTATGAACTCACTCCCTTTGACCCATCTGAATCACCCCGAATCATCATTGCAGCTACGAAGAAATAATCCGACATTTACACGAAGCGACTAGCCGAATTTCTGATCCCACCATGAGTCTGATCAATTTTATGATCCTTTTCCTGTCCATCCTACTAAGTGGGAGTTTGATATTTATTTTCGGGAAAATCTCAAAAAAATCCTTGAAGCTAATTCTCGCTTTCAGCGGAGCCTACCTATTCAGTCTTAGCTTGATTCACCTATTGCCAGAGGTCTATGATTCAGGCGGGGCTACTATCGGCGTTTTCATCCTACTCGGCTTCTTTCTTCAGATTGTGTTGGAAATTTTCTCCGAAGGAATTGAGCACGGTCACATGCATCATCACAAGGAGCATACCGGACATTTTCCGATGGCGGTCATGCTCGGACTTTGCATCCACAGTTTTCTGGAAGGAATGCCCTTAGCTCATCGGTTTCAAGATGATGCCACCCGAGACTCCTTGCTGGCGGGAATCATCCTTCACCATATTCCTGTGGCAATTGCCTTGATGACCATGCTCATGGATTCGGGCATTGGAAAAAGTAAATCGATTTTTTACCTGACCTTGTTCGCACTGATGGCTCCCCTTGGATCCTGGATTGGAAGCTGGATGAGTGTCACATTTTCACAGGACCTTTCCCTCCTGTTCGACCGACTGATGGCCGTCGTTATCGGTATCTTTCTACACATTTCCACGACAATCCTCTTCGAATCCTACGAAGAACATCGCTACAATGTCTATAAACTGCTTACCATCCTAGCAGGGGCCGGCTTAGCGTTGCTTACCTAAGTGTAGCTGCTTTCGGCCACGGATTTTTTGTATCTTTCGGCTCAGTATCTCAATCATTCAAATGGACGATCATCCATGGTCAGCGTCGAAGAAAAGGAGTTGCTTGCCGAACGGCTGGTCACACGCAATTTATACAAGCTAAAGCAGCTCACTGCGCTGGTTCAGCCTGAAGAATTGGCCGAACTGATCAATTCGTCCAAAGAGATTGATGTAGCCAAAGTTTTTCAGGTATTAGAAATTGAAAAGGCGGTATTTACCTTCGAGCACCTTGATTTCGACATCCAGGTTGAACTGTTGCAGTCCTTTCCTGTCGATCAGCTATCGAGCACGCTGAATGCCATTTCCCCGGATGACCGGACTGCACTTTTCGAGAAGCTGCCTCCAGAAACTTTGCAAAAGTACCTCTCGCTGCTTTCCGATGAGGAGCGCAAGACGGCCAATCAACTGCTTCAATATCCAGAAGAGTCCATCGGTCGTCTGATGACCCCGGATTTCATTTCAGTGAAAGAAACCTGGACGGTGCAACAGGTATTGGACCATATCCGAAACTTTGGTAAAGATTCAGAAACACTCAATATCATTTACGTTACTGATGCCATGGGTTTTCTGTTGGATGACATTAAAGTCCGCGACTTCTTATTAGCGCCGCTTGACCGCAAGGTGAGTGAACTCATGGATAAGCAATACGTTTCTTTGAATGCCAAAGATGACCAAGAGTTAGCGATTGATATATTCAAACAGACCGACCGCGTGGCCTTGCCTGTAACAGACTTCAACGGATTACTGCTGGGGATTATCACGATTGACGACGTTGTGGACGTTATCGAAGAAGAGGACACTGAGGACATCCAAAAATTCGGAGGTACAGAAGCGTTGGAAGAACCTTACCTCAAAGTATCTTTCCGAGAAATGATCAGCAAGCGGGCTGGTTGGTTAATCATTCTCTTTCTTGGAGAAATGCTCACCGCCAGTGCCATGGGGTATTTCACCAACGAATTGAACCGTGCAGTGATATTGGCCTTATTTATTCCACTGATTATTTCATCTGGCGGAAACAGCGGTTCACAAGCTGCTACATTAGTTATTCGAGCCATGGCACTCGGTGAAATCACCATCGAACAATGGTGGATGATTATGCGACGTGAAATATTATCCGGGTTAGTACTCGGGACTATACTTGGTATTATCGGCTTCCTCAGAATTGCTGCATGGACTCTCTTCACGGATATTTATGGTCCTCATTGGGTGATGATTGCCTTCACGGTCAGTTTTTCACTAGTTGGGGTGGTGCTCTTCGGAACGCTTTCAGGATCCATGTTACCGCTACTGCTACGAAGACTCGGTATTGACCCAGCGGTTTCTTCTGCGCCGTTCATCGCTACGCTGGTGGATGTAACCGGACTGGTCATCTACTTTTCACTCGCCTATTTCTTCCTAAAAGGATTGCTTCTTTAGCAGATCAAACTGCCCAGTAATCCCTTCACTATTCCACAACGCCTTTTAATTCCAATTTTACCTCAGGTAAAAAAGGATCGTTCATAAAAACGGTGATATTCCGGTTGTTTTTACCCGGTTGCTTACCGAACGTATTAAAAGTAATCTGCAAGGCAGCAGAATCGGCAGGAGGCACTACCATTTTAGAAAACGACAACTCCACACCTGGTCCATTTGACTTAGCTACACGGATCAACAGATCTCGCTTTCCATCGTTATAAATCACGCAGGTTCGGGCAACTACCTTACCTGATTTGACAGTACCGTAGTCAAATAAAGTAACAGGGACCCTGGCACGCTGCACGCTGACGGAATCCTCAGCCGACATGGCAGGAAAGTAATCTTCGAGGTACGTCGTAACGTAAAAAGTTTTAATCGGTTGATCTACATCATCAGTGACAAGTCGAAACCGATCAGCGGTAAATCCATAATCCGGATTCTTGACAGGATCGTAAGTAACCAATAAATAAGAAACAGCTTTGGGGGCAATGACAGAGTCATGCATGCTGATGTGAAGGTAATCCGGCAATTTCATTCCATCTTTACTGAAACCGGCAATCGTGCTATGAATCGGCTTATGACCGTCATTTAACAAAAAAATGGTATCAGACACCGCACCCTGTTTCTTCAACTTTCCCAACGGAAGGGAAAAGGCCGAGGCTCGCAATGAGCCACTTTTTTTCGGAAACCGATCATCCGTAGTCCCTGGTTTGGGCACTACGATTCGTTGAGCTAATAAGGAACATGAAACAAAAATAAGTCCGGACAAAAGAAGTACTTTTTTCATAGTGTCTATGAATTAGCAACGTGTGACTTTTCGGCAATCTCTTGTGCGATGGCCTCCAAGGAAAGCCCATCAAAATTCCCTGAACTCATTAACAATACTGCGGCATTGGAAAAATTCATCGCTAATAAATCGGCTTTTAAAATGGTAGAATCCGTATAAACACGAAGGCCATTTTTAGCAAAAGCACGCTCGACCCGGTTAATAGAAATTGGAGGTAGTTTTTTGTGTTCGATCGTGTGGGGATTGTAATAAACCATGGCTATATCGGCTACTGCCAACGTACCGTTGTATTCATCCAAAAATGATTCATTCAAGCTACTGAACGTATGCAATTCCATACAAGCAATTAGCTTTCGGTTGGGAAACTGCTGACGCACAGCTTCTGTGGTGGCTCGAAGTTTTGAGGGAGAATGTGCAAAGTCTTTGAAAACCGCAACGTGGTCATTTCGTGAAAGCAGCTCCAACCTGCGGGCTGCGCCTTTAAACGAACCTATTGCTTCATAAAAAGTAGCGGCAGTTACGCCAAGTAATTCGCAAACTGCACGAGCTCCTTCGAGATTCATCAAATTATGTTTGCCAAAAACTTGTAATGGAACATCCCCAACAGCGGTTTGCAACACGGTAACACCGTTGTCGATTCGATGTGAAGGAACTCCGTATGGACGCTTTGTTGCGGGAGAAACTGTTTGATTGGCCACCGAACTAACGTCAACATCTTCACTACAATAAATAAGAGTACCAGTATGCGGCAACTGATTGGCAAAAATCTTAAACTGCTCTACATAATTTTCAAACGTAGGAAACACATTGACATGGTCCCAGGCGATACCGCTGATCAAACCAATGTTTGCGTGGTAGAGGTGGAACTTGGGACGACGATCGATGGGAGACGAGAGGTATTCATCTCCTTCCAGGATGATGATTGGTGCATTACTGATTTTTACCATGGTATCAAATCCTTCGAGCTTGGCTCCCACCATGTAATCGAAGTCAAGATTTGCTACACGAAGCACATGAAGAATCATTGATGTGATGGTAGTTTTTCCATGGCTACCACCAATAACCACGCGTAATTTATTTTTAGATTGCTCGTAGAGAAATTCAGGATACGAAAAAACTGGAATGCCTAATTGTTTGGCCGCTGCCAACTCAGTATTATCTGCTCTCGCATGCATACCAAGTATAACCGCGCTAATACCCGCATGTAATTTCTCCGGAAACCAACCGATGACTGGAGGCAATAAGCCTGCGGCAGCCAGTCTTGAGCGTGATGGCTCATTGATTTCGTCATCCGAGCCTGTAATTACAGCTCCATTCTGATGAAGCGCCAATGCGAGATTGTGCATTGCCGCACCGCCGATGGCAATGAAATGAAAGGATTGGGCAACTGGATGGGTCATGGTATGGTCATATAGGAACACTCAAAAATCGTGGATGATCCCTCAAAAAAGGATCGTTGGTCCATGGAATTTTGAATAGGTTACGAACAATCCAATTGAACAGGTCGTTAGATATTGCTTAATTTTGAATCCTAAAACATTGCTGTATGAAACTGCACACCATCGATACCGGATTATTTAAACTGGACGGAGGCGCTATGTTCGGCGTAGTTCCAAAATCCATGTGGAACAAACTCAATCCATCCGACGATAATAACATGTGCACATGGGCCATGCGCTGCTTGCTGGTGGAACACGATGATCGACTCATCTTGATTGACAATGGCATTGGCGATAAACAGGATCAGAAATTCTTTGCGCACTATTACCTACACGGTGAAGACACATTGGGAAAATCGCTGCGACGGCTGGGCTATACCGAAAACGACATCACCGATGTTTTCCTTTCCCATTTACACTTCGATCATTGTGGCGGGAGTGTAAAATGGAACAGCGATCGAACAGGATTTGAATTATGTTTTCCAAATGCCACCTATTGGAGCAACGAGCAGCATTGGAAGTGGGCAACAGTTCCGAACACGCGAGAAAAAGCAAGCTTCTTAAAAGAAAATATCCTCCCA
Source organism: Candidatus Pollutiaquabacter sp. (assembly GCA_947465495.1). Taxonomy (GTDB): domain Bacteria; phylum Bacteroidota; class Bacteroidia; order AKYH767-A; family 2013-40CM-41-45; genus Pollutiaquabacter. The sequence goes on from CANIAS010000036.1 coordinate 16,501, forward strand.
ATTCAGGAAAGCGGACATTTAAAATTAATTTCACCCGGAGAATCACTACTTCCCGGTTTCGATATCTACTTCGTTTACGGACACACAGATGCCATGATGTTGCCGATCTTACGCTGTGGCAATGAGACGATCGCTTATTGCGCAGACCTGATGCCATCCGCGGCTCACGTTCCATTACCGTACGTCATGGCCTATGATACGCGTCCGTTAATGACAATGCAGGAGAAAGGCGAATTCCTTCAACAGGCTATCCGTGAAAAATGGACCTTATTTTTTGAACACGATCCGAAGCATGAGTGTGCAAGGCTCGAACCTTCAGAAAAAGGAATTCGTGTGCAAGAAACTTTTAGTCTGACTTCACTACTCGGTTATTAATATGGGTGTGTGAGGAAAAGAATCCTTTCAATGAAATAGCAGTATCCGGCAGAATGATCGTTTGCCGAACGTACAACATCGGCTTTTTTAATTGCCTTATTCCTTCATTAGTCCTGTAATGGATGATGCGAGCATTGGCTACCGACAATGCTTCCAAAGCGGGACGCAACGACTTTTCTTGCCAACGCTGATCCATTAGCAGCGTGCTATCTAGAATGGTCAAGGCACTATGTCCGATGACTTGGGTAACCCCGCTCCCTTTCCGCTGCTTCCAATATATACGTTTAACCTCTTTTGATTTAACATAATAATCAACAATAAAAGAAAAGCAAAAGGCACAAAGGAGGGATAAAGCCCAAAAGAGGTAAGAATTCGTACGCCTAACTAAAAAGAAGGTTACAAAAGACACAAACAAGATCAGGAGCAGTACATCCAAACCGCTCATCCATATTCCGGTAATCTGTGCATTCGGCAAACCCTGAAACAGAAAAACAGTCCAGTTGAGCCAGTGGCAAATCCAACGAACAACCGCCCCCACTACCTGCAGCAACGCAGCGAAAGGTGATACCAGTAGCAATATTATTCCGCCAAACAGCACAAGGGTGGACCATGGTATAATGATGAGGTTGGCGGGTAAGAAATAATTTGGAAATTGATGAAAATGATAAAGTGCCAATGGAAATGTGAACCATTGGGCGGACAGTGCGACACAACTACTTTTCCATAGAGTGTCACCAACTCTATTCATCGTTCCACCACGTTCATACAACCACGGGTAAAATCCTATAATTCCGGCAACTGCCGCATAGGACAATTGGAAACCGCATTCACGTAGCAATGTAGGCTGCACAGCGACCAACAACAACAACGAACCCGCTAACAAATTCCAGGTATCCGCAGCCTTGGAAACAGTCTTTCCAATGATAATCAGCGATAACATAACAGCAGCTCTTTGAACGGCTGGAGAAAAACCAGTAAGTAGTGCATAGAACAACAGAAACAATAAGACAGCAAACGTTCGATACCACCTTCGTTGTCGTCCGCCTAAAATGCGCGAAAAAATTCCAGCAACAACAGCATATACCAACGCGACGTGCATGCCGGACACTGAAAGTATATGGAGCGTACCCGATGCGGAAAACGCAGCGACTAATTCGTTATCAACTTCATGATCATCTCCCAAAACCAACGATGAAACCACACCAAGTTCATTACCACTCAATCCTGCTTTTCGATACAACTCAATTAATCGCTCACGAAAATGGTGAATAGAGGCATTCAGTGATACACCAGTTCGCCGTTGAATGATTTTATAATCGCTGCTTCGTAGTCGAAGGATGTGATAAATTTGCTTCCATGCCAGCCACTGCCTGAAATCGAATTGACCGGGGTATTTCACCTCAGCTGCTTCTTGATAATTACCATGCAAATAAATCAGATCCCCGATTTCCGGCAAGGTATCTACGCTATCAGGAAAGTAGACCATTAATTTTCCGGAAACTGCCATCAGCGTGTCAGGGCGCTGCATCAGGTGTACTTCCACTACACCCCGATAATTTGCGCCTTTATGCACAAATGGTTCGGATACTGTGCCTAAAATACTATCACTCTTATAGTTTGAAAAATGATGCAAAGAAAGCCGTTGGTTATCCAACTGCCCGATAAGAAATCCCGTAATAAATAAAAGTGGAAAAGCCGTTGCGCCAATCATCCATCGACGCGGATAGGACAACCATCCTTTGCGAGAAAAAACAAAACCAGCGAATACAAGCAACAAAACTGCCCAGACGATTAGTAAATCACTTGTAAGATGGTGCTCGTCTAATCCGATCCATATACCTAGTAAAAATATCGGAATAGCCCGTGCGAGCGGACGCACTTTCATTTCACAAAACTACCGCGACCACACTGAAACAAAAAAAGAGTGAATTAAATCACCACATAAAAGAACCCCACTTCATTAAACAATTAACGTTTACGATCGGGCTTATACTTTACCACCTTGGTTCCGCAGTAATAATACATTAAAATATCATCAGCAGAAACACCTGAAGCGGCCATTACGGATGCGCCTTCCTGACACAAGCCTACGCCGTGTCCGAAACCACGACCAGCGATCACTGCGTATTCATCTTGCAAGGTGACCGAAAAAAAAGCAGAAGGTAAATCCAAATCCTTTCTAACTACCTTTTTTTGCAAATCCATGATGCAACAAATTCGATCCAACGAATCAGAATCAGTATCGTAGCACGCTACCATAGAATCGTTGCAATCAATTCCTTTGGAGGAAAGATATTGTTCCCATCGTGAGCGTGTCAACACTTTGCTCCAGTTAGCATGTTTGGACGAGCGACAGAATGTATCCACCACCGATTGCAACGCGGGAACCTCTTCACTCCATGTATCGGATGCTCGGGATGTTTGTCCGCCGCAATTACTATGGTAGACCGCAAGAATCAATTTCCCATCCTCACCTACCAGCACTTTTCCTTGATTGGCTCGTACTGTTTTTCGAACATTTTCCTGATAGCGATCTCTTCCATTGAAGACTTGGCAATGAACGCGATCGCATAAATCAAAACCATCCTTGGCATGTCGCTGTAAATTACCTATCACATACGTACGAATCAGTATTGCTTGAACTTTGATCATCTCGGGTGTCTCCCCGCTCATAATCTCCGATTCCACTACACTTGCTACATATTCTTCCAACTCAACAACATTGATTGCCAACAAACCAACCTCCTTGACTTTAAAAATAACATCGTCATGACAACCCGTGCTGAATCTCCCATCTGCCACGAGTGCTTGATGGGTAGCCGCAGAAGGATGCACTCTCACCATGGCAAAAACTCCGTAAACACGCCCATCACTTTTTACCCGCACATTCCCTGAAACAGCCTCCAAGGTGACCTCTTGATTTTCCTCCAATCGAAGGAGCATTCCATTTCGTGAACGAACCTCACACGAACCGTATCTTGCGGTAACAGTATACGTCGCGTGAGTGGCATCGGTAAATAGTCCTACCTGCACCCGCATTGCAAGCACCTGAACGGTGAGTAGAAACGCACACAAAACTACCGGCAGAAAACGAAACAGCTTCATGACTTCAAGGCAAAATCACGGATGAGTGCTGCTGCTTTTTGTGAAGCGCCTGGGCCGCCCAGTTTTTGTTCCAACTCGTTAAATTCGCTCAACATCTTTTGACGGCCGGGGCCTTCCGTTACTAATTTCAGCTCTTCGATGATTCTCGCCGAATTTAAGTCCGCTTGGATTAATTCTTTCACCACTGCCCGATCCATGATCAGATTAACCAACGATATGAATCGAATTTTAATTAGCGCACGGGCAATCAGGTATGAAATCCTATTTCCCTTGTAGCATACTACTTCAGGTACTTTAAACAATGCGGCTTCCAAGGTTGCCGTACCAGAAGTCACCAAAGCAGCATGAGAATGACGAAGCAACTCGTATGTTTGTCCGCTAACAATCCCCAAGCTTTTTACGCCTGGAATTAATTGATAAAAAGAAAGTTCTTGCGAAGGTGCAGCCGCTATGACAAATTGATAGTTGGAAAATTCAGGAACTACCTTCAACATCAACGGCAACATGGTTAAAATCTCCTGCTTCCTGCTTCCGGGCAACAACGCAATGACGGGACGATTGTCTAATCCATTCAAGGCAAGCCATGAATCACGACCTGTTGCTCCAGTCTGACTACTTGCAATCGCATCCAACAACGGATGACCTACAAAATGAACTGTGTAATTATGCTTCGCGTAAAATTCCGTCTCAAACGGAAGGATGACCAACATTAGATCAACCACACTGCGTATAGTTTTAACTCTAGATTCCTTCCAGGCCCATGCTTGCGGCGAAATATAATAGACGACTCGAATTCCCTGCTTCTTCGCAAACTCCGCGATCCGTAAATTAAATCCAGGGTAATCAACCAGAATCAACACATCCGGCTTATGTTGCAAAATATCCTGCTTGCAGAATTTGATGTTACGTACAATCGTTCGCAAATTAAGTACAACCTCCGCGAACCCCATGAATGCTAAATCACGATAATGCTTTACTATTTCACCTCCTTGGGCAAGCATCAAATCTCCACCCCAGCAACGGAAATCTGCCTGAAGATCGTGTTCCTTCAAGGCGCGCATTAGGTTCGATGCGTGCAAATCGCCCGAGGCTTCACCGGCTATGATGTAATAGCGCATCAGCAGAACTTGAAATAGATGACTATAAATACATAAATGAAGGTAGCTCCCAATACCCCACGCGCAGCAGCGTCTCGATTTGTTTTAAGGAAACCAAAAAAGAAGACCAGATTGATAATTACGGAAAGACTGATCACGTGTGGTAAGACATTTCGATCCTTGAACACCATAAAAACATCCATGATTGATTGGTGTTCAAAGTAAATGGCGGAGAAAATCCAAAATCCAATGACCGGAGCCAATAATCCAAACAACCAACCTATCCATAATTGCTGCTTGACTTGGTTCATATCAGAAGGCTTGACGAATTTTGAGACTGTAATATAAGTAAGCAATCGTGCCGATAAAGAGTGCCATCAGTATTCCCTTTCCGGTTTTTTCTTTCTGCAAATTGATGATCACCAAACGACAACACAATAAGCAGCCAGCAAGAGCAAACAAGTGAATGCGCGGGGCAGGCATAAAAACCGAACGGCCCATTGATGTAGCGGCATACGAACGAACCATTTCTAAAAAGAAATAAATGCCAGGTAAACCTACAGCACCCATCAAGATACCAATGAGAAACGAATCCGGAAACGACTGTTTAAAGCTCATAGCGTTGTTCGTTCAAATAGGGAATGGCGTGATGTGCTGTAAAATCGAATTGAACCGGCACAACGGATACAAATCCATTGCCTAGCGCCCATTCATCGGTATCTTCTCCTTTATCGTTATTGATAAACTTACCGGTTAGCCAATAATACTTGCGGCGCATTGGATCCACTCGTTCATCAAATTCTTCTTTCCATTTTGCCATAGCTTGTCGGCAAATCTTCATCCCCTTTAACTGTGCTATTGGAAGATCTGGAATATTGACATTCAATAGGCAACCCGAAGGGAGTCCGTATTCAAGAATGTTCATCGCCACCTTTCGGGCAACCACTTTTGCACCTGAAAAATCGGCATCCAGGGAATGATTTAACAAGGAAAAGCCAGCCGATGGGATTCCTTCGATGGCTCCCTCCATGGCCGCTGACATCGTGCCGGAATAAATGACGTTGATGGACGAATTGCTTCCGTGATTGATGCCGGAAATGCACAAATCCGGTTTACGGTGCAACAGCTTATCAATAGCGAGTTTAACGCAATCGACGGGTGTACCGCTGCATTGGTACCAATCGTGTTCACCGTATACGTCCACTTTATCAAGACGCAACAGATGATTGAGTGTAATTGCATGCCCCATGCCCGACTGAGGACTATCAGGAGCCACGACTAGTACTTGACCAAGATCTTTTACAGCATCAACCAGCGCATGAAGTCCAGGAGCAGTAATTCCATCGTCGTTAGTAACCAGGATAACAGGACGTTCTTTGTTCACTTTCAGCAGTTTTCAAGTGTTGCGAAGTTATGAAAAGCCAACGAAGCGGAGGAATAAAAAAAGCAGCAAACCTAGGTTTGCTGCTCTTATGATATAAAATCTACTATCAATTATTTATTGAGGATAGCTTTCGCATTCTTAATATCCTGTTCGAAGGTTGATTGAGTAATGGAACCTTCGTTTTTAAAGTAAAATATCCCTCCCCAGTTATAAACGATTTTCTGGTAATTCGTGGCTGAACCGTCCATTTTAACAACCACACGCTGAATGGTTCGGTTCGATTCTTTGACTGTTTCTTCGGTAATACCTTCTTTATAGTCTGAACTTAAAATTTTGGGCACTGCTGTAGAAACTTTTCCAGTATTGGAAGACGATTTAGTTTCAGTCGTTCGCTCTGCACTTTTGGATAACAAGAGCTTTTGAGCTTCAACATCGGCTAGGGCTTTTGCTTTACGATCGGCTTCCTCTTGGGCTAAAAGTTGTTTTTGGGCATTCACCACGGAATCCTGCCGCGCTTTATCGGCGGCTAATTGAGCTTGGCGCTCTTTTTCAGCGGTTGCTTTGGCTTCTGCATCACGAAGTGCCTGTTGCTCAGCTTCCGCTTTTTGTAAAGAGTCTTGTCTGTTTTTTGTCGCGATAAGCGCCATGCGTTCCTGATCAACGCGGGCCAGTGAATCTCGCGTTTGCTGTTCGCTAACACGAGCAACTTCTGCGAGACGCAATTTCTCAGCTGCTGTGGCTGCAAGGATAGAATCCTGCCGTGCTTGCTCGCGCGCTTTAGCTGCTAGAGCTTCTTGCGCTTGTTGTTTGGCTAGGTCAGCCTGTGCTTGCTTTGCAGCTGCTACTGAATCACGGCTTGCCTGTTCGCGCAAGCGTACCGCTTCTGCGAGCTGAAGTTTCTCAGCAGCTGTGGCGGCGTTAATTGAATCCTGCCGTGCTTTCTCGCGTGCTTTAGCTGCTAGGGCTTCTTGCGCTTGTTGCTTGGCTAGGTCAGCCTGTGCTTGCTTTACTGCTGCTGCTGAATCACGGCTTGCCTGTTCGCGCAAGCGTAACGTTTCTGCAAGTTGAAGTTTCTCAGCAGCTGTGGCGGCGTTGATTGAATCCTGCCGTGCTTTCTCGCGTGCTTTAGCTGCT